>JBAYFM010000012.1 GCA_041667185.1 Patescibacteria group bacterium
AAGGACGGCGACGGCATTCTTGACGCAGACGATTCGGACGAGACGGATTCCTGTCTCGAATCGAATTCCGGCCTCGAGGACTGCTCGACGGGCGCCGGAGATGGCGTCCCGGACTGCCAGTAGCTGGCCTGATCTCTCCTTTCCCCACGCCTGGCTGACTTAGCCAGCGCATCTCTTTGACCGGAGCCGATTCATATCGGCTCCGGTTTTCTTTTTGCGGTGAGGGAGTGACGGAGTCATGGAGAGACGGAGTCAGGGAGTTTGAAAGTGCTGAAGTCAAAAAATATCGGTTGACTCCGTAACTCCGTCACGTTGTTCGCGAACGATATGACTCCGTATCTCCGCCACGTCGCTCGCGAGCGACGTGGCTCCGTCTCTTCTGCACTCCAGCACTCCAGAACTCCAGCACTCTCCACCCCCAACTTCCTCACTCCCAATATTGACAAACCCCCGCTTTTCCGCTTAGATAACCTGTTCTTTGCCAACCAGTCCCGCTCGTGCAGGCGAACGCTTTCAAAGGAGACAGGTCATGGAAAACACGACGTCAGTCGCGGCCCCTCAGGATAAATGGGCTGACCGGATCCGTCTTTTTTCCGGTTCGCCGGCGCAGGCGGCCGAGTGGAAAACGGAAGAGGCTTACGCCTTGCCGGATCCCTTGCACGTCCGCGATTTGCCCCAGACCGAGATCGAGATTGCCGCAATCGGCGAGGTCACAGCCGTACTCAACGATCTGATCAAGATCATGTGCGGTCTGGGACCGTTCATTTTTTCAGCGGATCGGGTCCATATCCTGGACGCCGCTGAGTTCCAGGCTAAGGTTGGCCGCGGCCGATTCAGCGGCCGGTCGCGTCTCGGACACGTGTATCTTGAACGCGACCAGTCGACGGCTAACTTCATGGGCCTCTTGGCCCACGAGATGTTCCACGCGGTTTCGTATCTCTGGCTCGACCTCTGGGAGGCTGGTGCTGTGTCCGCCGACGGAACGAAATGGCCGCGCGTGACCATACGCCGGTCGGGCATGACCCTCATTGATCCGAGCTACGGCACCTGGCTGCCGCACTTCCACGGTCTCAACGAGATGGTGACCGAGTTGACCGCCGTGATCGTGCGGCAGCTGCTCGCGCCGAAGTCGTTTCTCTTGGATGCCGCCGGCCGGAAACAGCTCGGGTCGCTCGTCTGTTCGCCGCCGCTCGTGGCGTTTGCGAACAGGCTGGTCGGTACGGTAGCTGGTCCGGGCAATGATCACGCGCCGGCGGCCAGGACTCTGATCAGCGACTGTCTGCTGGGCACGGACGTTTTCTTGGGTCTGCTCGAAGCGAAACTGCCCGGCGCGACCGATATCCTCCGCTGCACCGGAGCGCGTCCGGACGAGCTACGGACAGCGGCCGAGCGTCTCGGTTTCGCGGATCTGGCCGCGTTCAGCGATTGTTTCCGCCACAAGTAGTCTCTTGCCCCGCCCGGGTCTTCCCGGGCGGGTTTTTTTCGCCACTATCACGTCGTTCACGAACGACATGGCTCCGCATCTCCGTCTCTCCCGCACTTCAGCACTCCCGCACTTCAGCTTGAAATTCAGCGACAGTCATTGACCACAGACCGCGCCGGGGTTAAGGTGGGCGGGTTCAGGCCGTCGGGCTTGAAGTCAGGCCGTTCGTCCAGGAGGTTAGGCATGACCGAGAAACAACCGATCTACCACTTGTCCTTTCCCAATCAGTATCTGCTCACCGCGACGTTCCTGCGTTTTCAGGAACACCATGAGTCGCCGAAATTCCGCGGTCGGATCTTCGACTGGGAAGAGTACATGGATTGGTACGCGGGGCAGAAAGGGAATTTCAGCTATCTGCAGGATTGGAGCGGATTCAATATCCCGTCGACGGTCTTTGCGCCGTTCCTGGCCGGAGCATTCGATCCGTTGACCAGGAAAGAGGCGGCTCTGATCGAATCGGTCCGCGGCTTGCCGGAGCCGTTCTACGTCATCGCCACGATTCAGGGCAATTCCCGGGCCATGGCTCATGAGATCATCCACGGACTGTATTTCGTGCGGCCGGATTATCGCCAGGCGGTCGAGGCTTGCTTGGCTGGGCAGGACACGCTCCGGTTGCGCGGGTGTCTCGGCCAGCTGGGCTACCACGAAGCCGTCTTCAACGACGAGATCAACGCGTATGTCCTGACTGGTCTGGAAGCGTCCATGCGCGGTCCGGACGTGCGGCGTCTGAAGCGGGCGTTGCGCCGCGTCTTCGCCGACCACTTCGGTTTTGATCCCGGCACGAAAGCGGGCGCCAGTCGTTTGGCGGCCAGCATTCATCATTTTCGTTCCGCAATCGGTGCGTGAGCATATTCATCCGTCCCGCCTAGGTCTTCCTGGGCGGGATTTTTCGCTTCTATCACGTCGCTCGCGAGCGACGTGACTCCGTATCTCCCTAACTCCGTCTCTCCCGCACTCCCGAACTCCCGCACTTCAGCTTGAAATTCAGCGGAGACACTTGACGCGCCACCGCTGGTCCGGTAAGTTGGTTTGTTCGCTCTTTCGCAATCCTGGTGAAGAGATCGGAGGTCGTCATGGGACAGACAATGAGGTTGTGGACGATCCAGACCATCGAGGCTTGGGAACGCTGCCGATCGACTGGCGTGCTGGCCGCCGATGGCCGGCGGGTTCCTTTCTACTATCGCGATGCTTATCGCTGGTTGCGGCAACAGGCCAAGTCGCGTCTGGCTGATTATTCCGGTCGTCCGTTCGTTTGGGCGTGGTCGCATCCGAAACCGGATCTGCGTTGCGTCGCGCATCTGCCGAAGGGACAGCAGGGCGTTCGGATCGAGTTCATCGTTCCGGCTGATCGCATCCTGTGTTCGGATTTCGATGCCTGGCACTGTGTCCTGAATCAGGGTTATCTGGCCTTGAGCGAAGAGGAGGATGACGCCTGGGATCGTTCGTTGAAAGCCCACGGTCTAGAATGGCAGTGGCAGTTCCTGCCGCCGGTCGAACGGCGCGAAATGGAAAAGAGCTGGGAGCGCATCTTCGATCTCGAAGCGCTGAACGCTTCTTCCTGGACCGGTCCGGTCACGCATATTCAGGCTGTGCTGGAGCGAGTGTTCCTTCAGGAGGTCGTGCGGGTCGATCATTTCGTTGCGCGCTGAGTGCGCGAACGCGGCGGCAGTCTCATCTGCCGTCGTTTTTTATTCCCCTGAACAGCCAGCTGAAACCGGTGGTTCATGTGATCAATAAAATAGCCGCCAATCTTGCGATTGACGGCTGTATACAGCAGAGACGATTTTGCGTTACGCCCGTTGTCCTAGCGTACGAAAGGGATCTTGTTTGCGGTTCGCACTGTGAGCGCTTTGACCAGGCCGGGGAAGAAGCGATACGCGAGATGCAACCACCAAGCGAATCCTGGCAGGATGACGGGTACGTCCCGCTCGATGCCTGCGATGATCCGTCTGGCGACCGCCTCTGGCGCAGCGGAGCCGCCCGGTATGTCCCGGATCACCTTCTTTCGGTCGGTGATCGATCTCATCTCAGCGGTGGTCTGCAGCAGGTCGGTCGCTACCAGCGCCGGACACGCGACGTTCACTTTCACGCCGTACAGCGCCGCTTCGATCCGCAACGAGAGCGAGAGACCGACGACGCCGTATTTCGCCGCGCTGTACGCGGTAAAAAATGGCATCGGCACGAGGCCGCCGGCGGAAGCGATGTTCACGATCTGCCCGTGCCCGCGCTCGCACATCCTTTTGTACACCGACTGGAGGCAGAAGATCGTCCCGTATAGATTCGTCGCGATCATTTTCTGCCAATCGAGCAGCGAGTATTCGCGCGCGTCCGCGACGAGACACACCCCGGCGTTGTTGACCAGGATATCGATCTCGCCGTGCGTCCGCTGGAGTTGCGCCATTGTCGCCGCGACGGCGTCGCTGTCGCTGATGTCCAGCACGCAGGCCGAGCAGGCGGGGCCGATTTCGGAGGCTGTGCTGGCCAAGACGTCGGCTCGACGTCCGACGATGATGACTCGCGCGCCCTTGCTCGCGAATTCGCGGGCAAGAGCCCGGCCGATGCCGGTGCCGCCGCCGGTGATGAAGACGAGTTGTCCAAGGAACGACGTTTTTGATTTCGCCATGGAAGTCTCCCTTCGTGGGGCAAGATTTTCACGAATATGCGGGCCTGTCAAATCTTCTCCCCGCGCGACCGCGACAGATCAAAAACCGCCTGGAATTGATCCAGCCGGTTTTTGTTGGTAGCCCCACGGGGAATTCTGCTCACCCGGCGGCGCTGGAAAAATTCTCATGTGCGCCGCCTCCTTCTCAGCCCGGGTCCCTCGGACGTGCCATTCAAGGCACGCCCTCGGATACCCTTCAATTCCCCGTCGGGACCCGACACAACAAAAACACCCCTCTTGCGAGGGGTGCTTTTGTTGGTAGCCCCACGGGGAATTGGTCCTCGCTCCGACTCGGACTCCGGGGCGCTGCACACCGGCGCTGCGCCAGCTCGCGCCTCTCGCGCCCGTTCAATTCCCCATGCGGCCGCGACAGATCAAAAACCGCCTGGAATTGATCCAGCCGGTTTTTGATGGTAGCCCTCGTGGGAGGTTCTTGGAATCAAATCGTGGGGGAGCTAAAGGCTTGGACAGCATTTGCAGAGAGTGTCACAAGGCCTTCGAGTGCAGCCAGTTAAACAGTGCCTTGGAGGAATGGAAACAGGTTATGTAACTCCCTGGGGGGATTCTTGGGGCTTCAATGAATTTGAACCAATTTTCTAACCGCACGGTAAGCGCATTGAAGTCATACTGTGCTAAAATTCAACCTCGAATCGTGGAGTAAATGCGGTTTGCGTGGGCTTCAAGTTTTGTATTTTCGGAACAATATAGGCTCTGATGTGTGTCGCCCCCTTCTCCCAACCGTAGAGTAAGAGGTTGCCGGTTGTGGCTTGACGCAATGAATAAGGCTCAACAATACGATGCTTGTATCCACTGTTAGAACTTTCGTAATCAAATTCTACAAGAAGCCGGTTTACACCCGAGAAGCGGATAGTCTCAAGCGGAACTCCCACGTTCCAATATTGCAATCCCGCAGGATGCACCAAGACATCTTTGGTCGCGGGGGCGGCAGGGAGCGAGGCTTCTGGTAATGCTGTGGCAGGATTATCTAGCCAAACAAGAAGAGGGCCAATTTGTCTCACGAATTCCTCGACGTTTGGCAAAATTGGCAACTGATGAGCCAGCATCGCCGCCCAATCGGTTCTAATTTCTTCTGAATTAATCACTTTGTCGGTGAGTTGAGTTGCGGTGGGCGGCTCAAAGCTTTTTGAGCGGCATTTCGTCCCGAAGAAATTTTTAACAATGGACAGGTCAAACTGCTCGACCTGATTGCGAAGGAGAAATGTAACATCGTAGAGGTCACGCGGTCGGGAACGCTCAAAGAGGGCACGGGTTTTTTCCGCGAGCAATTCAGGATACGAATAGGTTTTGACTTTCGTGCCGTCAGGAAGACTGTCGGTGTATGGGTGAAACACGCTTCGCTCGACGGGTGTATCAACCACGGCCTCATGCTTGGTTATATCGAATTTGATGCGGAAGGGCGTCGGCGTTCCGAGCGGCCCACGATAGTACAGTCTTCCCTCGAACGTCTCTTGACCCCGCTGATTCTGCCTGGGGTCTAACCGAATATCATCGATTGGAATATCGATGCCACACAATTCAACAGCCCTTCGCCCGATTTCTTGGAGACCGGCGAGGACCGCTTCTTGTGTGTATGCCGCATCTGGCAGAAAAGAAAAATCTAAATCCTCGGAGAATCGATACGTTTCGATGTAGCATTTTTTAATGCACGTGCCGCCCTTAAAAACCCAATTAGCTCGCGCTTCAGAGTTTTGAGAAATTGCAGCAAGAAGCCATCCGAGGACGTAGTCCTTCTCGACGGTTTCGGGCCTCAGGCCCCATTCCGCTGCGCGATTAACTATGTCTTGTTTGCGAATCATTGTTCTTGTCGAAATCGCCAATATTAACCCAGAGCCTCCATCTACGAGTGAGAGTACCTTTCTCTTTTGAGCGTGGCTCTAACCGCGCATAACCCGCGCTCAGGTTTTTTTCGGCCTCCGCAATATTTCTTTTTCGCTCCGGCCAAAGAGTTTCGACGAGAAAGCCAAACCGTTTCCATGCCGCACCGTTAGCAGAACCGCGCATCGCCTCCATCAGTTTGCTCCAATCATCATCTGAACTCGCCGCGTATTCTTTCACTATTTCAATCAAGTGTCGAATCCCACCACATACTTCTGGATTTCGTAAACCGTCAGCGATGGTGCGCTCGGGACTTGAGATTGGTATACGCTCCGTTCCGCGCCACACAAACGAAATTCCTTCAAGGCGTTTCTTCGGAACCTTAAATAATCGAAATGAATAGCCGTGAAGGTTTACTTCGGACGCTCTGACACTTGCCGCCGTGAATACTAATATCGTTCGGAAAATCTGTTCGGTTAGATGCCAATGCTCCGCCGCGCTCCATCCTCCGATATAGCACGGTGAAAATGCGGCAACTGCAAGAACCCACCCGTCTTCCGGCATTGTTGGTTTCCAAGGCTCAGCCTCAAGTGATGGAATCAGGTATAAGCCACGCCTAATCCTTACAATCCAACCACCTCCAACTAAAGTCGCGAGACGTTCGGATATTTTTTTAGTAGGGAGATTAAGTGCTTTTGCAGCCTCATTAATGGAGAAGATTCCGGCCTTTGTTTTTTTTGCGAGCAGCGCTAAATCCTCTCTTAAATTGTGTCCTGTTGCACCTCGCATAATTAAGCCTAATTATTATATTCCGTATGTGTTAATATGGACATTTAACAGTATAATTACATACGGAATATACCATAATAAATAGCGATTGTCCACTTTATGCTATGGGTTGAAGATGGTTTGTTTTTGCCCCCCCCCAAGTCTCTCAATAGGTTTTCCGACCGCTTAAAGCACGCGAAGTCAAGGCTGTAACAAAGGTTTCGATACCGCTTGCAGAACTATCACACAGCGTGTTTTTAGCGCTATTAGTCACCAGAATTCTTGTTCTTTTTAACCATTTTTGTTAGTTTAAATTCACAATTGAATGCCTAAACCCGTCGTAGGACGGGCACGGCGTCGAAACCAACCACGGTAAAGGGCTCCTCGTTCAGAGCACCGTGGTTGGTCATGCTGGGAAACCGGCATGGGTGGCGCAGGCCATCGCTGGCGAGGGGCTTTTTGCGTCCTGCTATAAATTCAACCCGCTTATGTTTTGTATCAAATGTGGCAAGCAACAGTCCGATGACGCCAGGTTTTGTTCCAGTTGTGGCATTGAGAGCCCCAAGGCGGTTACGTCATTTACGACGGAATCAATGACACAGCCCAAAAAGCAATCCTCCGCATGGTTGAACACCGGTATTATCATGGTGATTATTGGATTCCTACTCGCAATAAACAATTTTTACGCACCAACCACCGCAGAAGCCGTAGGTTACGATATTGGAAACTCAATCGTTTTCTTCCTTGGTTTAAGCATTATTTATTTCGAGCTTAGAAAAAAGAAAAATGACGTGAAGTTAGAATCAGAAAACACACACCATTCGGGGACGTTTACTGGTGCTAAGGATGAAGCCACAAAAGAAATAAATGACGCCGAACTCGATGCTTCGAGTGAAATTATTATTTCGCACGTTCAGACTAACAGGCCTGCCGGAATAGAAATTGCAAATAACTATAATATTTTCTTACCCATTTGGGGCGGTTGGGGTTATTCAAAAGAGGATGCCGTCGTGATAGACAGCAGACATCCGATAGTAAATCCCGACAAGCCGTTTGACGGGGTGGGGATTGAGTATGCGTTCGTGAAGAATAGAATCAATAAAGAACTGGATACTGCCCAACCGGAGGGTCAAAAATTCACAGGCATTAAATATAAACTTCTGGAGCAGACATTTCGCAACGACGGGGATAAGAAATTCGATATATTGAAATTTGAGGTCGAGGCGCTGCCGGTCACAGCGAAAGCTGAGCCGCTGGTGTGGGAAGAGGAGTTTTGGTTCGATATAACGAGTTTCATGCTAAAGACGCGGTAGTTGTCGGCATCCTATAGAGAACGGTACGGCCAAAACATCGAAGTTTTGTTCTTATGTAATTATCCACATCGCCACCTTGACAAAAAATATATTTATGTTTGGTAAGATAAATGTTATAATACTCATGTAGCGTTCTCTGTTAAACATAATCGCGCTGTCCGTCGCGGCCTCACGATACACGAGGCTTTGTGAATTTTACGGACAAGGTTTCAATCCTGCGGACTGACTAAAGCGTCCCGCGAAACGACCAATGGTCGTTTTGCGTTATGCAAATCAAGCCCAGATTAAAAGCGGCTTCCATTGGTGGAGGCCGCTTTTTAACTACCTTAGTCAGCAGGGAGAAACTATGCGTTCGATAGAAAGGCGTTTCAAAAACAATCAAGCTAAGCGTCGCGGTTGGAGTTCAGTCGTATGCTTTGCAACTGCAATCAGTGGCCAAGGTTTTAGCGCGGATAGGCTTAGCCGCCACTTTAACGACTTGGTAGATGCGAACGATTACGACAAGTCGGACAAACGAGCTATTTTGGGGTTTCTGGCGGACCTGAATAGTGCGCGAGGCGTACTGAATTTGCCACCAAAACGACCGTAGAACGAACGGAAACACAAAAAAGGTATTACTTACTATGTTAAGCATCGAGCAGTGCAGAAAGGCCGATATTGGGTTGGCCGACCTCTCCGACGATGAGGTGGCTGCGCTCCGTGATGCCGTTGTTGCCTTCGTGCAACTTGCTTTCGAGGTGAGCGTGTCGGTTACCGGCGGTTCCAAAATCGCCCCTGGGTTAATGAAATAATCGCCCGATTAGAGTTACAATGTATCCATATGGAACAAGAGCTGTTGAAAAATTGTATTATTTACTGCCGCGTTTCCTCTAAGGAGCAGGTGGAGGGGACGAGTCTAGAATCACAAGAGCGCAACTGCCGCAGATATGCAGACGCTCACGGCCTCAAGGTTTTGGAGGTTTTCGTTGACCGTGGAGAATCGGCGAGGACGGTGGACAGGCCGGAGTTCTTGAAAGCAATCAGTTATTGCGCGAGACGAAAGCCACCTGTTGATTTTTTCTTGGTCTATAAATTAGACCGCTTTGCTCGAAACACGAACGACCACCTTACGGTGCGGGCAACCTTGAAAAAATCAGGCACGGAACTTAGGTCGTCCACCGAGGTAGTTAGCGACGACCCTGCCGGCAAATTGATGGAGACAATGATTGCCAGCTTCGCGGAGTTCGACAACAATGTTCGTGCAGAAAGGACGCGGCTCGGGATGCGCGAACGAGCGCGGGCTGGTTATTGGGTTTGGGCTCCCCCGATTGGCTACCACAAGCCAATGGAGGGAAAGAAGACTAACATCGTTCCTGACCCCGCCAGAGCGCCGTTGATTAGACGCGCCTTCGAGGAATATGCCAAGGGCATTTACACTTACAAAGCACTGGCTGAATTGCTGGAAGATGCGGGGTTGAGGATGCCGAGCGGGCACGCTGTGTCATTTCAGACGGTCGAAAAAATACTTCACAACCCCATCTACTACGGAATCATACGCACGTCCGGTGAAGAATACGCTGGTTGTTTTGAGGCTATCGTTACGCGAGAGTTGTTTCTGACCTGTCAGAAAAAGACCATCGGCGGCGTGACCTCCGCCCCTGCACCTAGGTCTGTCAGCAACCCCGAGTTTCCTTTGCGGAAGTTCGTGGTCTGCGGCGAATGTGGGGCGTCGCTAACCGGCAGTGCACCGAAAGGAAGGCGCGGAAAGCATTACCCCTACTATCACCACCAATCAGACAGATGCCAGAAAGTCAGATTCATCCCAAAGGAGGCTTTCGAGCAACAGTTTCTCGAATTCTTGGATTCCGTATCTCCCAGCGTCCGTTATCAGGAGCTTTTCAAGGCAGTGGTACGGGACGTTTGGCAGTCAAACTACAGGGCATTGGATGACCAAAATGCCAAGGTGCGGAGAAGTCTGGAAAAATTGGAGCAAGAAAGACAACAGATTTTTGAGCTTCATCGCAAGGGCACATATTCTGACGAAGACTTCTTAAGCCAGAAAAAACTAGTTAATCAGCAAATTGAGCGGCTGGAGGGATTGCTTGATACGCGCAAGGGCGAAAGGTTCGACATGGATGCGGCACTGACACACTGTTTCAATTTCGTTGGCAACGCCACAGGAACTTGGTTGAATCTGAAGGACAACCACCCAGCAAGAATTCGGTTCCAACAGTTGCTGTTCAGGGAAAAACTTACTTTCGACGGCAATAAATTTGGAACCCCAGTTTTATCGCTTGTCCTAGAACAAAAGAAGACTTCTCTTGTCGAGAAGTCCTCTTTGGTAGCCCCACGGGGAATTGAACCCCGATTACCACATTGAAAGCGTGGTGTCCTAACCATTAGACGATGAGGCCGGGTTGGTTTTTGGCTAATAGCTATTGGTCATTAGCCAAATGTGCGTGAGAAGAAGATTAGTAAAAATATGGCCGTTCGTCAAGGCGGAAACGGTCCATGGAAAAGCGGGGGAGCATCATGTTCGGTTTGACACGGGTAAGAAGTTGTGTTGAGATCAGTCCGCTCATTCAAACCCAGGAGGATGCGATGGGAAAAGACGGATGTCGTGGTTGCGGCAACTGCCATTGCGACGAACTGAAAGCGGCGCTGTTCGATCTCGCGGTCGTGCTCCAGGAAGCCTGGTCACGCGAGACCGCGGCGCCGTCGTGTCAGGACGCTTGGGGACCCGGGAACATGTGTCTCGGCCAATGCGCCGTGACCGCGCTCGTGGTCCAGGATCGCTTCGGCGGCGAGCTCCTGCGGGTCGTCCCATCCAGCGGCGGGTCGCATTACTATAACCGCCTGCCGAACGGCATGACCGTCGACTTCACGTCCGGCCAGTTCCCGCCGGAGACCGGGTTCTCGGCGCCCGAGGTCCGCAGCCGCGAGTACGTCCTGGATTCGCCGGGCGCCGCCGCGGCCAGGACGCGAGAGCGCTACGAGCTGCTCAAGGCCGCGATCGAGAATGTCGAAGATTCGTTCGAAGAGTGACCCTTCCGGAAAAACTGGCCGCACACCATGGTGTGCGGTTTTTTTGTCCGTCGCTTTGCCGCCAATAAAAAAGCCGCCCCGTAGGAGGCGGCGGAGACGATGGGCGAACGATCACTTGATCTCGACGATCTTGACGCCGAGCAGCCAGACCATGACCTTGGCCAGGGCGCGCATACGCTCGAGCTTGCCGTGGCGGTAGTGCAGAAGGAACGTGCCGTCATGTTCGCGATGCAGCCACCAATCGTTGAACGAACCGATCTCCCAACGATCGCCGTATGAACGCCAGGCCAGATCGCGGCCATAGATGATATGGCACAGCCGGTCGGCCAGTTCTTGCGGGGTCCAGCGCGCGGCCTTGAATCGGATCATTTCGGACCTCCGGGCGGGTAAGGCGCTGCCAAGGGCGGCGTGACCTTAACGAAAAAACCGCCCCTTGTCCACCCCGCCGTTCGCGAACGGAGTGGTCCAGGCGGCGGCCGGTCGGCGGCGGTTCATTTCACATGGACGAGGAAGATCGCCAAAAGCGCCGCGACGATGCCGAGCCCGTTCCAGACGTTGAATGATTCTTTGAGGACCAGGATGCCGGCGGCCGTCGAAAAGATCACGGCCATCATGCCGATCGTCACCGCCATGCGCGAGAGGTCGAGTTTGGAGATGGCGTAGAGCTGGACCAGGAAGCCGATCATCGCCAACACGAGCGTGGCGATGAAGGCCGGGCGGGCGAGAGTCGCCAAGTTGAAACCTTGGGCCGAGAAGATCATTTTCTTCCAGAGATCCGAGGCGGAGTATAAAAGTTGGGCCGCGACGAGAGCAAGGTAGGACATAGCGAAGACGGGTCAGACTAGGATTGCATATGTGGCAATCTTAGCATGAGAGTGCGGGAGTTGGGGAGTGCAGGCGTCGAAGTTGCGGAGTCCGGGAGTTACGAAGTCACGGAGCCGGATATTTTGACTCCGCAACTCCGTAACTCCCTGACTCTGTCTCTTCCGTCATTGACTTCTCCCGTCTCCCGGCTAAGATAGCGCTGTTCTTTCTCATCAATAAAAAGGAGGCCGCCGATGGCTTGGCCAAAACTGCTGGTGCTGGTGCGCCACGCCGAATCTAAGAGCAATGTTCTTTCCGCCAATGAGCGCGCGTCTTTCGAAACGGCCCCGCACACCTATCCGCTCACAGAGCGCGGGCGGCAACAGGCCGCGGTGACTGCCGCGTATCTGCAGCGGCGTTTCGGCCGCTTCGACACCCGGTACACTTCGTACTACGGCCGCGCCAAAGAGACCATGGAGATCCTCTGTCCGGGCGAAAAGTATTGCGAGGATCCGCGGCTGGCCGAAGCTCAGCGCGGCATTTGGCACGCCATGACCCGCGACGAGATCCGCGAGCGTTTTCCGGAGGAGATCCGGCGCCGCGACCGCGAGGGGTTTTACCACCATCGTCCGATCGGAGGCGAGAACTGGCCGGACGTCGAATTGCGCATCCGCAGCTTTCTCGACACGCTGACCCGCGATCATGCCGGCGCCCGGGTGCTGCTCGTCGTCCACAGCCACTGGCTCGTGCTGTGCCAGCGGCTCATCCACGGCTACTCCATCGAAGAGTGCGTGCGCCGTTATCGCGAACAGCTGGTGGAGAACGCCTCTGTCACGGCTTACGCAGGCCATGATCCTTGGTTGTTCGGCCGTCCGAGCCTGGAACTCACGCTCGACGCCGTCGTCCCTTGGAAAGATCTGCTACCCTGAATCTTTAGCCCCGTTAAACGGGGCTTTTATTAATCTTCGAAATTTTCGAGACCGTTACGGCCGCTAGGCGGCGGCGGGTGGACACGACCACAGACATGTTATAATCTTGGCGCACTGAATATGAGGATCCTGGGCATCGAATCATCCTGCGACGAATCAGCGGCCGCTTATTTGGAGGTGGACGAGCGCGGCATCCGCCGTTTCGAACACCTGGTCGCGAGCCAGGCGATCCACGCCAAATACGGCGGGGTCGTGCCGGAAGTGGCGGCTCGCGAGCACGCCGCGACTTTGCCGTTGCTGCTCGCCGCCCTCGCGGAGAAGGTCGTCGGCCGGGAAGACGGCCGTGCTTTGGGTCGCGTGGTCGATGTCGTCGCGGCGACGCGCGGGCCGGGTCTCGTGACCTCGCTCAAGGTCGGTCTGGATACTGCGCGAGCGCTCGCGTCCGGCTGGGGCAAGAAGATCGTCGGCGTGAATCACATCGAAGGACACATCTATTCCAACTGGCTGCCGGGCGCGGACCTGGAGCATGAATTCGGAGCGAGTCCGAAGAACATCCTCCCAGCGCTCGTCCTGGTCGTCTCCGGCGGGCACACCGAACTCCTGCTCATGCGTGGCCACGGCCGCTACGAGCTGCTTGGCGCGACGCGCGACGACGCGGCTGGCGAAGCCTTCGACAAGACCGCGAAGCTCATGGGTCTCGGTTATCCCGGCGGCCCGGCGCTCGCGCGGCTGGCGGAAAAAGGCGACGCGCGGTTCCAGGATTTTCCGCGCCCGATGATCCGCGATCCGCATTATGATTTTTCGTTCGCCGGCCTGAAGACGGCGGTGCGTTATTTCCTGCAGGCCCGGCCCGAGATGGCCGCGGACGAAAAATTCCTGGCTGATGTCGCGGCTTCGACCCAGCAGGCCATCGTCGACGTGCTGGCTGCGAAAGCCCTGCGCGCGGCGCGGGCTTCCAAGGTGAAGACCGTGATGCTCGCGGGCGGGGTCGCGGCCAACGCCAGTCTGCGCGCGGCGCTGCGCCAGGTCCTCGCGGCGGAATTGCCGGCTGTGCGTTTCGTCGAGCCGCCGATAAGATATTGCACCGATAACGCCGCCATGATCGCCGCGGCCGGATATTTTTCCGCCCGCCGCCGCCGGTTCGGCGATCCGCGGAAGCTGGATGTCGATCCGGGCTGGGAGCTCGGTCGGACGGAAAAAATATGAAGACCGTGATCCTGAAAAATCTGGCGGAGCTGAACAGGTTCGCGGCTGAATTCGCCGCCGGACTCCGCGGCGGTGAGATCGTGGGACTCATCGGCGATCTCGGCTCCGGCAAGACCGCGTTCGTCAAAGCGCTCGCCGCGGCGCTGGGTTCCAAAAAATCCGTCCGCAGCCCGACCTTCATCCTGATGCAGCTCATCGCTGTCGGCGCGGCGACCAAAAAACAGACCAGCATCAGCCAGATCTGCCACGTCGACGCGTATCGGCTCAAAGACGATGCGGAATTGCGCGGTATCGGTTTTTATGACTTTGCCGGCCGGCCGGACACTGTGACTTTCGTCGAGTGGGCCGACCTCGTTCCTGGCATCAGGCAGACCGCCGGCTATCGGGAGCTGCGCTTCTCTTTCAGTGGCGCCAGCGAGCGTCTGGTCCTGCTACCCTGAGCAAAATTTGGCTATTTTAAGCCTAATATCGCCCCAACCATCTTGACAGATGGTTGTTTTTGTGCTAATCTTCCACGTTCCTTAGAAATTCAAATCAAACCCTTTTTCAGGAGGAGGAGACGCCATGAAAGACCTCGCTTGGCCAGTGATCAGCTTCGTGTTGTTCGTCTGGTTCATCGCCGCGTGCTTTGATCAGTGTTCGCGCAAGGATGGTTTTGTCGGGCAGGAGTCTTGGCGCGGGAAACAGCGGAATGCGCGTCGCGTCAACAGCGTTCAGCCATTGGCAGTGATCGTTTCGTCCGGAACGCCGGCGCGTCGAGTCGCCCGTCCGACCAACGACGATCCTTTTCGCCTGATCCAGGCCATCGGACGCGAGTTCGATGTCCCGGCCGGCGCGCTCTATGGCATCTGGAAGGTCGAGAGCGGCGGGATCGCAGGCGGCTGGGGGCAGGGACAAGGCTGGCTCTCCGCCGCGGAGCTCTCCGAACCCGGCAGCGAGTGCTACCGGAACTACGCAGCCAGCCGCTGCAAGGACTGGTGGACTGCGCTGCAGGTCATCTGCGGCCAGACTCGGAATAGCGTCAGGATCTGCGACCCCCATCAGGTCCGCACCTCCTACGCTTTCGCCATGGGTCCCATGCAGCACCTGCCGAACGGGTTCGCAGCGCGCCAAGCCGACGGTTCCTACCGCCTCGGCGCTCACGCGGTCGACTATGACCGCGACGGCGTGGTCGATCCGCACGACCTCGGCGACGCGCTGGCTTCGACGGCGAAGCTGCTCCGGAAGTCGTTCGAGATCGAGGGCAGCTGGCAGCGGGCCATCAACCGCTACTACGGCTCTCAGACCGCGGGTTACTATGACGGCCGGGGCAATCGTCCCGGAGTCTACGCCTACTGGAAGCAGTGGTGCGGAATGCGCGGCGGCTGTCGCGAAAACAGCGACGCGAGGTACGCGAGCAGATGATCTTTCTCGGATAGCTTAGAGGTCGGACTTCATGTCCGGCCTCTTTTCGTTCCTGGCCGCGCGTCGGCGGCGAGCTTTATCTTACGCCGCCTCCGTGCTAAGTTGGCCGCATCGGCCGCAGTAGCCGACAGTTCCGCTTTTTTTGGCGGGACGCACGGCTGGCGTTCGCCGGCAAGTGAGGTTGATCGTGAAGTACCTTAAAATTAGCAATCGCGGATCATTCAACCGCAAGTATCTGGAGCTCATCGGGCTCTCGACCAAGCGGGACCGCCTCGACGATCCGACCGTGATCGGCTTCAAGGGTTCCGGAACCAAGCTAGCGGCCGTGGCCGCCCTGCGGCTGGGACTCCGGGTCGCCATCGCCTCGTCGGATTATCTCGGCCGCTACCTGTTGTCGTACGAGATCGAAGAGGTCGACATCGACGGACTCAAGGTCAAGCAGGTCTTCTTCAACTACGACCCTTACGGCCTGAAGGACGGACGCGAGACGTCCGAACGTTTCCCGTCGCAGCTGACCATCGACGCTTTCGCTGACTGGGATCAGCCGATCGGCGACGACCGCAGCGCCGTCTTCAAGGTGCTGCGTGAATTCGTCTGCAACGCGGCCGACGCCGGCGAGTTTTCTTTCGCTCTCGTCGACGGCCCGGCCTGCGTCGAAGCCGGGGAGACGGCGGTCTATCTGCTGTACACGCCCGAGATCCAGCGCCTCTTCGCCGAGGTCGAACGCTACTTCAAGTTCCTGCATCAGCCCGGCAAACGAGCCGCCGGTCCGGTCTGCGAAGTGCCCGGGATCGGCCGGATCTATCTTCGCTCCGATCCGCGCCAGACCAGACTGTACGTTCTCGGCGTCCTCGTCGATTGTTTCGGCTCCGCCTGGCGCGAGGCTCTGTATGACTATTCCCTGGATCTCAAAACGCTGATTTCCGAGGAACGGGTGGTCAAGAGCTTCCACAAGTATCAGGCCGAGGTCGGCCGATTGCTGTCCGGCGTCGCCGACGTCGACGTGGCCGCGTCCATCCTGGCAGCCGTCAAGAAGAATCGCGCGCCCTTCGAGGAATTGGCGCTCGGCACGATCCGCTCCCTGTCAGTCGCAGGGAAGCAGGTCTGGCTCAAAGCCGCGCAGCGCGTCTTCGGCGCGAAGATCGCCGTCGGTTCCGGCAACAAAGTGATCGATCTCGATTGCGCCCAGATCTACGGCTACGAGGTCGTTTCTTGCGAAATCGCCAGTCTAGGGACATTCCTGCGTCTTGCCGGCGTCCCGAGAGCCGCGACCATCGTGCCGCCCACGATCGAGCCGAAGGAGTACGAGCTGGTCGATTTCATCGATCTCGATGAGGCCAGCCGCCAGCGCTTCGAGCTGGTCTGGAGCCTGTTCGTGCGGCATTTTCCGGAGCGGGTCAAATGGCCGGTGGCTTTTTTCCACCCGCTTTCGGATGGGCTCAAGGCCTGCGCCGGGTTCGCCGGCAGCGGTCATCGCATCTATCAGGAGATCTGGCTGCGCACGCAGACCCGGACTTCGCTGGGGACGGCCTTTGAACTGTTGCGCACGCTGGTGCACGAATCCCGGCACTGCCTGTCGCGAGCTGACGATTACGATCGGAGTTTCGTCGGTCTGGCGGATGAGGAAGTGACCCGATTGATCTTTCAGGAAGCCGGCATTTATGAGCCGGACCCGGGCGATCAGCTGCCGCGTCTCGGCGATGACCTGTCGTCGCGGATTCGGCCGCGCTTCATCAGCCGTCCGAAACGCAAAGCATAGCGATCTTTGACCGCAGCTCTGTTCCACAATATTTAAACCGCCGGGCTTACCCCGGCGGTTTTTTCGCCACTTTGAGGTGAAGAGACGGAGTCAGGGAGTGACGGAGAGACGTCGTTCGCGAACTACATGGCCTCGTCTCTGCCTGACTCCGTCTCTCCAGCACTCCTGCACTCCAGCACTCTCCACCCACCCATCGTTTTGACCATTATTTCAGCCTTTGTTAAGGTGCTCCCCGCAGCCGCTGGCTGTCGTGTTCCTTCATCAACACCATCGGAGGTAGAGAATGAGCCTGAAAACTGTCATCGCATCCGTCTTCGCATTGTCCCTTTTGGCGGGGTGCGCGCCCCAAGCTCGCTTCGTCGTTCCGGACGGCTGGAAGGTCGCCGGGTCCAGTGATGATGCCAAGACGGAACTCAACAAGCAGATGCTTGTGGGCGAGACGGAAGACGACGTGATCTATTACGTCGTCGGGCCGGCCAAGAAGTATCCGCTCGAAGTGGAGGTAGCCCAGCTCCTATCGATCCTTAGCAAATTCAACGCCGATATCATCGAGCGACGGATCGCGCCGGACAAGAGCTCCGCGAAAATTGTCTATACCTTCACGCTGGGGGATGGTAGTCAGATCAACGGCCGGTGCTTTCTGCGGGAGTCCACCAGGGGCTATATGACCGTCGGTGTCATGGGTAACTGGCCAGCCGAGAAGGACGCGGCCATTGTTTCTGCCTTTGAGATCATCGCCGCCTCGGCCGACTACAAGTAGCAGATTCACCACCAGTTTTGATTCTCTTCAGCTCGCCGCGCTCTCCCATGGGCGCGGTTTTTTTCGCCACTATCAGAAAACCTCGGCGTCAGCCGAGGTTGGATAAAAGACGCGAATCCCCCGCACTGTACAGTGCGGGGGAAGGGGGATGGGTTGTTTATAGTTTCCAGCCGAACGCTACTCCGCCACGCTGAACACTTCTTCGACCGTGGTGATGCCGTCGAGCGCTTTGAGCAGCCCGTCCTGCACCATGCTGATCATGCCTTCCTTCATCGCGATATCCTGCATCTGATATTCCGAGACTGCGCCGCTCAGGATGACTTTTTCGATTTCCTTGGACATGGCGAAGATCTCGTAGATGCCCATACGTCCCTTGAGGCCGAGATTGTGACAGTTGGCGCAGCCGGCACCTTTGTAGAATTGAAGTTTATTGAGATCGAGTTTGTAGCCGCTCACGGGGTTGATCTCGGAGAGGATCTTGACGACCCGCTCCAGGAGTTCGGGCGCGAGCTGGGTCTTGGTCTTACAGTCCTTGCAGATGCGGCGGACGAGGCGCTGGCCGATGACCGCGTTCAGGGCCGGTGCCAGCAGGAACGGTTTGACGCCCATGGAGAGGAAGCGGGGGATGGTGCCCGCAGCGCTGTTCGTGTGGATGGTCGAGACCATGAGATGACCGGTGAGCGCGGCCTGAATGGCCACCTCGGCCGTTTCGAGATCGCGGATCTCGCCGACCATGACCACGTCCGGATCCTGGCGCAGGATCGAGTGCAGGCCCTTGGCGAAAGTATAGTCCTTGCTCTTGTCGATCTGCGACTGGCTGATGCCGGCGAGCTTGTATTCGACCGGGTCCTCGAGCGTGATGATCTTGGTCTCTTCGTCGTTCAGTTTGTTCAGGATGGCGTAGAGCGTCGTCGTCTTGCCGGAGCCGGTCGGACCGGTCGTGATGATCATGCCGTTCGGGCGTTCGACCTGTTCTTTCAGCTGTTCGTAGGCGCGGCCGCGGATGCCGAGTTCCTCGAACTTGAGTCCGAGGGACGAGGACTTCAGGAGGCGCATGACGATGGATTCGCCGTAGGCCGTCGGCAAGGTCGAGATGCGGACCTCGATCTTTTCGCCGTTGCCCATGAAAATGGTGAAGCGTCCGTCCTGCGGGACGCTCGTGATGTTCAGTTTCAGGCCGGAGAACAGTTTGAAACGGTTGACGATGCGCGGCCAGAGTTCTTTCTTCACCGACGCCACGTGGCTCAGCACGCCGTCGATGCGGAAGCGCACTTTGACGTCTTTCTCTTCGGCTTCGATGTGGATGTCGGACGATTCGCCCTTGAGCGCGCCCGCGACGATGAGCGCCACGAAATCGGTGATAGAAGTCTTCTGGCAGAGTTCGTTCAGGTCCGCGAGCGATCTCATCTGTTCGTCGAAGCGCTTGAGTTCGGCTTCGGTGATCTGCACGCCTTTCACGATCTCTTTCACTTCCGGCAGGGCGTCATAGAGTTTCTCCGCCTTGCCGAAGCTGTACTCCGAGATCATGTAGAGTTTGGTGTTGGCGTGCGTCCGCTCTTTGACCTGGTAGACGATCTCTTCGAGCGCCGCGGCTTTCGGATCGACTGCCCCGAGGCGGACCTCCGTGCCGGTGTTCAGGAAAGCGATGACCTTTTCTTTTTTGGCCTGCTCGCGCGGGATGAGCTGCAGCGCTTCGGGCGAGATCGGAAAACCGGCCAGCTCGATGTGATCGAAACCGGCCGCAGCCGCGCGGGTCTTGGTCTCAAGCTCTTTCTGCTTGATCTGCATCTCCCGCATCTTCTCGTCGAATTTTTCCTGAGTGGTCTTCTGGCCCGCTCCGAGTCCGGTCGGGCGTTTTTTACCCATCAGTTCTTCAAGCGAATTGCTTGCCATATACGGGAATTATATCATTTTTACGGCCAGATGCGCGAGCGGCTGCCAAAAACCGCCCCGGCGGGCGGCTTTTAGATGATGATGTCCGGTTCGTGGCAGCCTTATTTTCGGCGCTGTAATTTTTCAAACAACCGGATGACGATCGACCGGTGTTTGCCGCCACCGAGCTCTTTCCAGGCCAGGGTCCAGGCCGCGATCTGAAAAGTGGTCGCGAAGGAAACAGCGATCATGATGCCGAAGAGCAGGAAAGCGACGGTGAAGGCCGACATCAGGGTGACGAACAGATCCAAGCCGGCCACGGAGGCCAGGAAGAACAGGAAGAAGAGCGGCGTGGCGAGGAGTGCGCCGATGATGACGAAGATGGCGCTCACGCCCAGGTTGATGACCATGAGCATGAAAGCGATTTCCAGGCTCGCAAGCCAGTGTCGGCGGAAGGCTTTCCAGCCGGCTTCGAGGGCCTCGCGGAATTTCAGGTCCTGGATCACGGCCGCGTTCGAGGCATAGACCGCGACCACGGAGACAGTGGCGGCGAAGATCGTGAAGATGATGAACGAGGTCCAGTAGAAGAAGCCCGAGAAAACATGGTTATCAGCGATCAGGACGAACAGGTTGATGCCGGTGAGCACCGCCATGGCGCCGATGATGGTTTTGGCCAGCAGGTTGATGCCGGCGAGTCGCCAGAAACTGGCGACGCCGAAACCGGTACCTTGGCTGAAATCAGCGTCGCCGCCTTCGTTGATCCGCTCCACGCTGCCGATCACGGCGCCGAGCGAGGTTGCGGCCAGCCAGATCATGATCGCGGCCGCGAGGGCCATGGCCAAGAGCATCAGGGCGAGGGTGAGCGCCGGGTTGGGAGAGAAGGTCATCACGGCCTTGAACGTGCCGCCGCCCGGCAGCAGGAAGTAGGGCCACTGGAGCCAGCTCTGCGACGGCATGACGTTCGTCAGGTGATCATAGATGTTCGACAACATCTCGAACACGCCGCCGAAGCCGACGGTGGTGGCGAAGAAGCCGAAGAGCCAGAGATGTTTGTGCTCCCAGGCGATCTTCCAGGCTTGGGGTATGATGCGGCGGTAGAACGCGTTCAGGTCGGTTTTCTTGGTCATAGTTGCTGGTCGGTTCCGGACTGGTGATTAGGACGGAACTCTGTCGCTCCGCCGTCGATCTTGTTGTCAGGGTGCCGATGCTCAAGATCTGATTCGGTTTTCGGCCCGACCAGTTTTTCGAAGTCGTCTTTTTCGATCGTCTCTTTTTCGAGCAGCACGCCGACGATCTTGTCCAGGAGCGGCCGGTTGTTGACCAGGACCTCGCGCGCTTTGGCGATCGCCTCGTCGATGAGCCGGTCGATCTCCGCGTCGATCTTCTGGGCCGTGTGTTCGGAGTAGTCGCGCTCGTAGTGGATCTCCTTGCCGAGGAAGACCATCTCTTCGCTGCGGCCGAACGTGCGGGGTCCCAGCGCCGCGGACATGCCGTAGATCGTGATCATGCGCCGGGCCAGTTCCTTGGCCTGTCGGAGGTCGCTCGAAGCGCCGGTCGTCAGATTCTCCGCTCCGAAGATGCCGATCTCGGTCAGGTAGCCGCCGTACATCACCGCCAAGTCGTCGATGAATTCGGCTTTGCGATGCATGTGCTTGTCCTCGGAAGGCAGCTTCAGCGTGTAACCGGCGGCGGTGCCGCGCGAGATGATCGAGACCTTGTGCACCGGATCGGCGTTCGGCAGGAGGTGCGATACGAGAGCGTGGCCGGCCTCGTGATAGGCGGTCACTTTGCGTTCGTAGGCGGACAGGATGTGGCTCTTGCGCTCGGGTCCGAGCAGTACTTTCTCGATGCTCTCGGCGAGTTCGTCCATGGTGATCTTCTTCTTGTTGCGGCGCGCCGCGAGGATGGCGCCCTCGTTCACGAGATTGGCGAGGTCGGCGCCGGAGAAGCCTGGAGTGCGCTCGGCGATGCGGCGCAGGTTGACGTCCTCCGCGAACGGCTTGTTCTTGGCGTGGAGTTCGAGGATCGCCAGCCGGTCGTTGATGTCCGGACCGTCGAGGACGATGCGTCGGTCGAAGCGGCCGGGACGCAGCAGCGCCGGGTCGAGCACGTCGGGGCGGTTCGTGGCCGCGAGGACGATGACGCCCTGGTTCGGGTCGAAGCCGTCCATCTCGACGAGGATCTGGTTCAGGGTCTGTTCGCGCTCGTCGTGGCTGCCGCCGAGGCCGGAGCCGCGCTGGCGGCCGACCGCGTCGATCTCATCAATGAAGATGATGCAGGGAGCGTTCTTCTTGGCGCGCGAGAACAGGTCGCGGACGCGCGAGGCGCCGACGCCGACGAACATCTCCACGAACTCCGAGCCGGAAATATGGAAGAAGGGGACATTGGCTTCGCCGGCGACCGCGCGGGCGAGGAGTGTCTTGCCGGTGCCCGGACTGCCCATGAGGAGCACGCCCTTCGGGATCTTCGCGCCGAGGCCGATGAATTTCTTGGGGCTGCGCAGGAACTCGACGACCTCGAGGAGTTCCTCTTTGGCTTCGCGCGCGCCGGCCACGTCCTTGAAGGTCACGCGATCCTTGGCGTTCTTGGGGTATTCGCGCGCGCCGCTCGCGCCGAAGGACATCGCGCGGGTGTTAGCGCCCTGGACCTGCCGCATCATGATCCAGAAGAAGAAAGCGACGAGGATGAGCGGCAGCAGGAATGGCAGGATGACGCCGAGCCAGTAAGAGAAACCGGATTCCGGTTTCACGGAGATCGCGACTTTCTGGATCTTGTCGGCCGGCACCTGGAGATCGGCCAGGAGCTCGGTGAACGACTGGCCGGGTTCCTTGTCCGCGACCGTCTTGTCGCCGTTCTTCAGTTCGACATAGATCTTATCGCCGCGGACCTCGATGGTCTTGGCTTGTTCGCTCGTGATGCTGTCGACGACCGCGCTGATCTGGACTTCCTGGCTTTTCTTCGACGTCGGCAGGTTGTAAGCGCTTAGCAGGGCGGCGAACACCAGAAAAACGACGATGGAGACGACCAGGTTCTTGGTTATGGTGCGAGTGGAATTTTTCATATCGGTTCAAGTATAGCGAATCGCCGGCCTGAGGCGCAAATCAGCGGCGTTTCCGGTTTTCGGCCGAGTCGTTTTAAGCTCCCGCGCCGGCGCCAAACGGAAACCCCGGCCGGGTGGTCGGGGTCAACCGTTCGATTGTCTATTGTCGGGGCAAGATTATTCAGCGGCTTTCTCGCCCTCGGCTTCGGCGTCCGCGGGCGTTTCTTCGCCGGCGTCCTCCTTGCCGAGTTTCTTCTCTTTCTTCTCGATCGGCTGGTCCTCAAGCGCCTTGAGGGAGAGGCCGAGGCGATGCTGTTCCGGTTCGACGGAGACGATCATGAACTTCAGCGTCTCGCCTGGCTTGGCGATCTCGGAGAGGTCGCGGACCGGCTTGCGGGTCAGTTCGGAAACGTGGGCGAGACCGTGGATGTCCGGATCGAGTTCCACGAAGAAGCCGAACGGATTCGCTTTCAGGATCTTGCCCTCGACCACCTGGCCGATGCGGTACTTGTCCGCGACGGTCTTCCAGGGATCCTCGAGCAGTTTCTTCATGGAGAGGAAGATCTTGGAGCCTTCGATGCCGATGATCTCGGCCTTGATGGTGTCGCCGACCTTCAGGAGGTCGCGCGGATGATCGATGCGCTGCCAGGCGATCTCGGAGATGTGGACCAGGCCCTCGAGGATGTCGAACTTGACGAAGGCGCCGAAGTCCGCGAGCGCGCTGACCTCGCCCGTGATGGTGTCGCCGATCTTGTATTTGGAGATGACGTTGCGCTGCTTCTCTTCCCAGACGGCTTTTTCGGAGACGATCAGTTTCTCTTCAGCCTCGTTGATGTCGATGACCTTGACCTCGAGCTCGCGGCCGACGAAGGTCTTGAGCTTGTCGAAGATCTTGGACTTGTCGCCGCCCGCGACGCGCGGATAGTTATCCGGCGAGAGCTGCGACACCGGCAGGAAAGCCGGCAGGTGGTTGATGCGGACGAGGAGGCCGCCTTTGCTGGCCTCGGTCACTTTGACGGCGATGATCTCGCCGGAGCGGAAGAGTTCCTGCATCTGGTCCCAGGCCTTGCGGTGTCCGGCGAAACGGAAAGAGAGCTCAACCTCGCCGTTCTCGTTCTCGAGTTCGACGACGGTCGCCTCGGCCTCATCGCCGGCCTTGACCTCGGAATAATCCTGGGACGGGTCGGTCAGTTCGCGGCCGCGCACGACGCCCGTGCGGTAGCCCTCGATCTCGACGCGGACCTCGTTCTTGGTAACGGAAATGATCTTGCCTTTGACGACATCGCCGGCTTTCGGGATGTTCAGGAAGGTCTTGTCAGCCAGCAGGGTGGCGAGCTCGCCAACCGGCTTCTTGTCAGCGGAATCAGCTGTCATATTTATTATCGATGAATTAGATCGTTGTTAGCCCTCCGTATTTAAATGGACGGAAAGCCCCGCCGTGGCGGGTATATATATAGAATAGGGAGATTATAATGATGAGCCGCGGTTTTGACAAGGGGGTGGGGGGGGGTAGGGGGGGCTTATTTGAGAGTGTGGGAGTGCGGGAGAGACGGAGTCATGGAGTTGCGGAGAGACGGAGTCGGGGCTTTTACCTGACTCCGTCTCCTCGTATCTCCGTCACATTGCTCCCTGACTTCGTCTCTCCCCCAACTCCGCCACGTCGTTCGCGAACGACGTGGCTCCGTCTCTCCCTGACTCCTCAACTCCCTAACCCCCTCACTTTTCAGCCCCAAGTCTGCTACAATAAATGTATCAGAGCATCTTATGGCCACTAAAGCTCCGCGCCATCCTCATACCTACACGCTGGATCTTTTCGATTTGGCCCTTGATCGGTTGCCGCCGACTTTTGCGGGGGAGGCCAAAGACAAGTACCGCGAGCGTCTGGCGTATTTTCGCGCTCATCCGGAAGTCGGCTACGACGAGATCATGAAGACCATCGCCGCGCTCGGCAAGGAATCGTGGCCTCATCGCAAGGCCTATGAGGATCTTTACGCGGTCTATGGCCGTCCGTCGGAAGAGTCGCACCTGCTCGACAATCTCGATCAGGCCGTGCGCCAAAAATTTGAAACTTTCATTCACGAAGGCGGCAAGATCAATCACATCGAGTCGGCGAAGTCCGCCGACGATCTGCACCAAGCGTCGCCTTTCGAGCGCTACTTCGCGCCTGAGGAAAAATTCGCCATCCAGCAAGCCCTGCTTCTCGCCCGCGAGGCGGCCCGCAAGGAGATCAACGAGCTCGTGGTCGGCAAGAAAAAATACGATTACGACCGGCTGGTGGAACAGTATCGCGGCTTGCGGCAGCGGCTTGAGGGCCAGGTCGTCGAGCTGAAAAATTTGGCTGAAGTCAGCGAAAAATGGCGGCCGGATATCATGGACAAAGTGCGTCTGCTCGAGGAGGGCTGGTCGGTCGTCGAATCCGGCATCAGCGAGCAGGTTGTCGCGAGCGAACTGGATTACTGGAAGGGCGTGTTGCAGACGTTTTTGCATGCGTGAGGGAGTTGGGGAGTGCGGGAGAGATGGAGTCAGGGAGGGCGGGGTTTACCCCGCTTTTTGATAGCTTCAAGAAACATCTTTTTATTGACTCCCGCATTTCTGCACTCCGTCTCTCCCTGACTCCGTCTCTCCCGCACTCCGTCTCTGTTAATCACTAGCCAATAGCCGTGCGTCATGGTAATCTTTTGGCTGCTAAGAAGGCGCTGTTACGGTGCCGCTCAGGTAGTTTTATGGTCATAACTTGGTACGGCCTGTCTTGTTTCAAGATCCAGGAACAGGCCCGCGATCACGAGGTCTCGATACTCACCGACCCCTACGTTCCGGAGGATGGCAAGAAGCTGCCGCGCGAGATCGCGGCCGATGTCGTCACTTCGAGCCACGACCACCCGCGTCATAATAATTTCGCGGCGGTCGCCGGCAAACCGTTCCTCATCGACGGTCCGGGGGAATACGAGGTCAAGGAAGCTTTCGTCACCGGCGTGGGCACTTTTCATGATCTGGTCGAAGGCAAGGAGAAGGGCCGGAATACGATGTACTACATCACCGTCGGCGGACTGCACCTGCTGCATCTCGGAGATCTGAAACACAAACTCACCGAGAAGCATCTCGAAGAATTCCACAACATCGACATCTTGTTCGTCCCAGTCGGCGGCGGCGACGTCCTCGCGGCCAAAGAAGCGGCCGATGTCGTCGGCCAGATCGAACCGCGGATCATCATCCCGATGCATTACCGCTCCGGCAAACTGGGCGACAAACTCGATGCCGTCGAGCCGTTCCTGAAAGCGATGGGCGCGGCCAAGAGCGAGCCGGTCTCCAAATTCAAACTCACGGACAAGGAATTGCCCCAGGAAGAGATGCGGGTCGTCCTGCTCGAGATGCAATGAGTATGACCGAACGGCAGTCAGTCGTGCATCAGCTCGATAACAAGGCGGCGCCGGCAGTTCCGGCAGCCGACGGATCCGCGGAGAAGAAACAGCGGATCCTGTGGCTCGCGGTCGGCAGTCTGACCGCCGTCATCATCCTCTTGTGGCTGCTGCTCTTACCGCTGCAGATCAAGCAGTTCAGTCTCGGTTCCCTGAGCGGCCTGGCGGATCGGTGGCGGGTCGTGCGCGAGGAGAATCAACCGCCGGCGTCTTTCCGCGACGCTTTGAACCGGCTTCACGACCGCCTGGTCGAGTCGTCGGCCCAGGATCAGGCGGCTGCGCCCGCTGGCGAGACCTCCGCGACCACCGCGGAAGTCGTCCGGCTCCGTGAAAAGTTAGAAACGATCAGCGAGAACACCTTAATCTCCCTCGAAAATGCCGCGCCCCAAGATCAAGGCACCAAATAACAAGAAGCAGCAGGAACAACTGCCGCTCGCCGACCAGATCGGCAAGATCGAGAACCGCTCCATCACCGAAGAGATCCAGGAGTCTTTCTTGGATTACGCGATGTCGGTCATCATCGACCGCGCCTTGCCTGACGTCCGCGACGGCATGAAGCCGGTCCATCGCCGCATCCTTTACGCCATGTGGAACATGGGCCTCAAGGCCGGTTCGAAGTTCCGCAAGTCAGCCACTGTTGTCGGCGAAGTGCTCGGCAAATATCATCCGCACGGCGACGCCGCGGTCTACGAGACGCTCGTCCGTCTGGCCCAGGATTTCTCGCTGCGCTATCCGCTCGTGTGGGGCCAGGGCAACTTCGGTTCGCTCGACGGCGATTCGGCCGCCGCCATGCGCTACACCGAGTGTAAACTGGCGTCGATCTCCGACACCATGCTCGCGGACATCGACAAGGATACCGTGCCGTTCGGCCCGAACTACGATGGCTCGCTCAAGGAACCGCACGTGCTGCCGGCGCTTTTGCCCAACCTGCTGCTGAACGGCACCGTCGGCATCGCCGTCGGCATGGCCACCAATATCCCGCCGCACAATCTCAGTGAGCTTTGCGACGCCATCGCCCGCTTGCTCGACCAGCCCGATTGCACGGTCGAGGATCTCATGGAGCACGTCAAAGGTCCGGATCTGCCGACGGGCGGCATCATTTACGACCAGCGCGACATCGCCCAGACCTATGCCACCGGCAAGGGCGGCATCGTCATGCGCGCCAAGACCGAGATCATCGAGGAGAAGGCCGGCCATTTCCGCATCATCGTCCACGAGATCCCGTATCAGGTGAACAAGGCCACGTTGCTCGAGAAGATCGCTGATCTCGTCCAGGAGAAGAAGATCGACGGCATCAAGGATCTGCGCGACGAGTCCTCGAAAGAGGGTGTGCGCATCGTCATCGATCTCAAGCGCGACGCTTATCCGAAAAAAGTGCTGAACCGGCTCTTCCTGCTCACTCAGCTGCAGGAGACTTTGCATGTGAACATGCTGGCGCTCGTCGACGGCATCCAGCCGCGCATCCTCAATCTGAAAGCGGTCCTGGAATATTACATCGAGCATCGCCGCAACATGGTCAAGAAGCGGACCGAGTTCGATCTCGCGCGGGCCGAGGAGCGCGCTCATATCCTTAAGGGTTTGAAGATCGCCCTCGACCACCTCGATGCGGTCATCAAGACCATCCGCGCTTCGCAGGACAAGGACGAGGCCAAGGCCAACCTGATCAAGAAGTTCAAACTGTCCGAGGCCCAGGCGACCGCCATCTTGGAGATGCGCCTGCAGGCTCTCGCCAACATGGAACGCCGGAAGGTCGAGGATGAATTGAAGGAGAAACTGGCGCTGATCAAGGATCTTGAGGCCATCGTGCGCAGTCCCAAGAAGATCACTGATATCGTCAAAAAAGAGACCTTGGGCGTCAAGGATAAGTACGGCGACGAACGCCGGACCGAGATCGTGGCGCACGGCGTCAAGGATTTTTCGGCCGAGGATCTGATCCCGAACGAGCCGACCATCGTGCTCATCACCGCCGACGGCTACATCAAGCGCCTGCCGCCGGACACTTTTCGCACGCAGGAGCGCGGCGGCAAGGGTGTCGCCGGCGTCACGACCAAGGAAGCTGACGTGGTCGAGCATCTGTTCACGACCACGACCCACGCCGACCTGTTCTTCTTCACTTCGCGCGGTCGCGTCTTCCAGCTCAAGGCTTATGACGTGCCGCAGGCTTCGCGCGTTTCCAAAGGCCAGGCTCTGGTGAACTTCCTGCAGCTCGCGCCGAACGAGAAAGTTTCGGCCGTGCTTTCGGGCGAGGATTTCGCCGAACACAAGTTCCTGTTCATGGCCACGCGCCAGGGCACGGTGAAGAAAGTGCCGATCTCGGATTTCTCCAATGTCCGCCGCAACGGCCTCATCGCCGTCAAACTTCACACCGAGGATGTGCTCGAGTGGATCAAGCCGGCCACCGGCACTGACGAAGCGATCCTGGTCACGGCCGCCGGACAGGCCGTCCGTTTCAAGGAAAAGGACGTGCGGCCGATGGGGCGCGCCGCTTCCGGCGTGCGCGGCATCAGGCTCAAGAATCGCGATTGCGTCGTCGGCATGGACGTTATTTCTCCGGACATGGCCAAGGCCGGCAAATTCGAGCTGCTGGTCGTGATGGCCAACGGTTTCGGCAAGCGCACCAATCTCACCAACTACAAGATCCAGGGCCGCGGCGGTTCCGGCATCAAGACGGCCAAAGTGACCGACAAGACCGGCAAGATCGTCATGGCCATGGTCGTTAACGCCAAGGAAGAGCGCGACCTGCTCGCGGTCTCGGATCAGGGCCAGGTCATCCGCGTGCCGGTCGGTTCCATCTCGGTCGTCGGCCGCGACACCCAGGGCGTCCGCATCATGCGTTTCAAAGAAGAGAAAGATGGCATCGCTTCGGTCACGCTGGTGTGATCAGCGCGCCCCGCGGATAATTTTACCTGAACGGAGTCGCCGCGGCGGCTCCGTTTCCGGTTGGCGCCAGGCAGCGCCGCTGGTCGAGTCGCAATCATCATCATTATGTCGAAGAACAATCTTTGGCGGCAGATCGTCTGGAGTTCCTACGATCTCGAATTTTATCGCCGGGTCCGGTCGCGGCCATGGTTCGAGTCTTTCCGCTACCTGCTGGCGTTCGGCCTGCTTCTGGCAGTGCTGTTCGCGGCCCTGTTCGCGCCGGCGGCTTTTTCGTTCCCGGGGCGCGCCGTCGGTTTTTTGGAAAAGTTGCCGGCGGAGTCGTACATTGCCGTGAAGTCCGGCCGGATCGAGACCGACCTGCCGCAGCCGGCGGAGTGGGGCAGTGGCAATTACAGGATCGTGATCGATACGTCGATCGAGGGCGGCGAGTGGCGGGAGACACTGCCGTCCGGGGCGATGATCGTCGGCCGCGATGCTATTTTCATCGACCAGCTCGGCGACCAGCGCGTGCTTCCGGCTTCGGATTTGGGCGAGCTGTCGCTGACGCGCGCGGCGGCTCTCGATTGGTGGAAAAAATACGGCCCTGGTTTCGGCATCGCGGCGACATTGGCGTTGTTCGTAGCGTATCTTTTCATTCTGGTCCTGGCTAACGTATTTTTGGCTTTACTTGGCGCTGTTATGGCCTTCGCCATCGGCCGCGCTTTGCGTTTGCAGCCAGATTTCGGTTCGTGGTTCGCGGCTGGCTTGCACGCCATCACCTTGCCGGTCCTGGCCAGTGTTCTCTTCGGGCTTCTCGGCCTCGACGCGCCGGCGATCCGGACAGTCATCTTCTTTATGTTCATCGCGGCCGTCGTCATTGACGAACGCAACAATCCGCTCCCGGCCGTTGCTTCTGGATCGGAGAAAAAATAAAAAAAAGTGGGGGAGTGCGGGAGAGACGGAGTCAGGGAGAGACGGAGTAGGGGAGCTAGTCGGTCTCCAGCCCTCCAGCACTTCAGCCCTCCAGCACTCCCTCACTCCCCACCATTGATACTTTCATCCGACCCGGGCATAATCCGGTCCGTGTCCGTCGGGAACAGATCGCGTCCCGGGACCTGATTATCGTTCTTTCCCAAACCTGAGGAGGTGACCAGTGAAATTACTGCGCCGCCGCACCAAGATGGCGCTCGTGGCCAACCCGAACGCCGGCAAACATACTCCCCGCGCCGGACTCGGAGCGGTCATCGGCAAGATCCTGGCCGCGCCGCCGGATCCGCATCGTCTTTACGACACGCAGACCCTCGGCGAACTGGCCCAGGCAGCCAAACGCATCCAGCTCAGCCGTCCGGATATCCTGGCCGTGGCTGGCGGCGACGGCACGCTGCACCAGACGCTCACGAGCGTGCTCGCCGAGTACGAGAAGCAGCCGCATGCGCCGCTGCCGCGGATCCTGATCGTCCCGATCGGCACGATGAACACGGTCGCGACCGCTCTCGGCGCCAATCGCCGCGATCCGGTCGAGCTCGTGAAACGCGTCAGCGAGAAGATCCGGCAAGGGGCCGGGTTCCGCACCGTCAAAGCCAACATCCTCAAGATCAACGGCGAGTACGGCTTCCTCTACGGCGCCGGCCTGCCGGTTCATTTCTTGAACCGCTACTATTCCTATCCGGCCGAACTCGGCAAGTGGCGGTCCGCCAAGGTCATCGCCGCCGTATTCTGGGACGAGGTCCTCGGCCTGCTGCCGTTCCGGCGTTCGCGCCGACTGCTCACTGAGCCGGTCCATGCCCGCATCCGTCTGCCGGATGGTCATGAGCCGCCCGTCGTTCCTTTCATGAGCCACACCGGTTTCATGGTCGCGACGGTCGACGAGATCGGTTTCGGCTGCCGGGCGCTGCCTGACGCCAGAAGCTGCCCCGGCAGTTTCATGATCCGGTCGCTCCGGCTCTCGTTCTGGAGACTGGCCGTGCATCTGGCCCGTCTCTGGAGCGGCTTCGGACTGCCGGCTGCCTCCGCTTTCGACGCGGTGGTTCCGGCCGTGACCATCGAATACGAACAGCCGACCGTCACGTTCCTTGACGGCGACATGCGGCCGCCGACGCTCCGCGACGAGATCGTCTGCGGTCCGGAACTCGAGTTCATCATTGATTGATCCTTAACGTTGGCCGCCTCGCTCGAGGCGGTCTTTTTTTGTAATCCGCAGCCTGATGGGATACATCGTCTGAGGCGGTTTCAGGACTGTAGCCAGCCTTATCCGGCACATTTTTGGATTTTTTGGTCCGGGACTGGCTTACTTGGGCCAAAAAACAGAGCCTTTCAAGCCGGCAGCAGATTGACACCGTCGCCTTATTCCGTTATAGTCAAACAGTTAAAAGCCGTTACCGGCTGCTAATTCTAAATACTCGATCCACTATGGGTCTTCCTGGTCATCGTCGAACTAGTTCGCACAAGCGCCGCCGCTCCGCTCATTTTGCGTTGAAGAAGCTCAACCTGGGCGCTTGCCCGAAGTGCAAGGAGCCAGTCATGTCGCATCGCGCCTGCCGGAATTGCGGCACCTACGCCGGCCGTCAGGTCCTGAAGATGAAGAGCCTGGTTGCCAAGAAAGCCAAACCGGAAGCCAAAGCGAAGAAATAGCCGGCCCGTGAGCGGTCGTTTTGCGGCCGCGTCTTAAGCGCATTTCACATGTCCAATCGTCATCTCGCCCGGACCATCGCCATGCAGTCCTTGTACCAGTGGGACTTCAACGGCAAGCAGAACGAGCGTATCCCGGATATCGTTGAGTCCAACCTCCAGGAATTCGCGCCGGATTTTGACGACAAGGGTTTTGCCGTGGCGCTGATCGACAGCATCGTCGCCAAGGCCGCTGACATCGACAAGCTCATCGCGGCGTTTGCGCCGGATTGGCCCATCGAACAGATCACCAACGTCGATCGCAACATCCTGCGTATCGGCGTTTACGAGTTGAAATTTTCCGAGGCCATCCCCTCGAAGGTCGCCATCAACGAGGCGATCGAGCTCGCGAAGACCTTCGGCGGCGAGTCCTCCGGCCGGTTCGTGAACGGCGTCCTCGGCGCCATCTACAAGGACATGGTCGCCAAGAACGAGATCAAGGAGATCGACAAGATCGAACACCCGCCGAAGAATGCGGCGCCGCCGGTTGAGGGCGCTGTCCCGTCCGCCGAGCCCGAGAAACCGGTTCCGCCGGCCCAGGGCTGATGATTCTTCGCCGCCGCCGGCCGCGAGCCAGACTATGAATAACAAAGACCTCGGTAAATTGGAGCAGCGGATCGGCATCACGTTCAAGGATCAGAACGTCCTGATGCAGGCTTTCATCCACCGTTCGTACCTGAACGAGCATCCCAGCTTCCCATTCAATCATAATGAGCGCCTCGAATTCCTCGGGGACGCTATTCTGGAATTGGTCGTTACTGAATATCTTTTCAATAATTATCCGAATCCCGAGGGCGAGCTCACCAACTGGCGCGCCGCGCTCGTGAACGCCAAGTCGCTCTCCGAGGTCGCCAAGGATCTCGGCCTCGACGAATACCTGTACCTGTCGCACGGCGAAGCCAAGGACAGCCAGGGCAAGGCCCGGCAGTACATCCTGGCCAATACTTTCGAGTCGCTCGTCGGCGTGATCTATCTCGATCAGGGGCTCGACGCGGCGCGCAAATTCATCAAGGAGTTCGTCCTGGTCAAATTGCAATACATCCTCGAACACCAGCTGTATCTCGATCCGAAGAGCCGTTTCCAGGAGAGTTCGCAGGACGTGGCCGGCGTCACTCCGTCGTATCGGGTGATCGGCGAGCAGGGTCCGGATCACGCCAAGGAGTTCACCGTCGGCGTTTATCTCGGCGAGGAACTGGTCGCGACCGGCGTCGGCAGTTCCAAACAGGAGGCTCAGGTCGCCGCGGCCGAAAAAGCCCTGGAAGTTAAAGGTTGGTAAAAAATCCCTCAGTAAAGCTAAAAATATGACCCAAATCAAAAGCAGCGAACAACTCAAAGCTTTACAGGTGGTGGATCAGCTTTTCGATATTGCCGTCGAGCGCAAGGCCTCGGATCTTCATCTCGTGAGCGGTAAGCCGCCGTTGCTTCGCATCTCCGGCGAGATCGTGCCGGTCGAGGGCGCCAAGGTCCTGGCTTCCGAACAGGTCGAACAGCTCGTGTTCGCGCTGCTGAGCGAACAGGAGGCCAAGCGTTTCAACGAGGAGAAAGAACTCGACGTCGCCCACCAGACGCCGTCCGGCCAGCGTTTCCGCGTCAACTTGCACTGGGAGAAACAGCACGCCGCGCTCGCCGCCCGCACCATTCCTTCGGTGATCCCGACGATGGAGGCGCTGAACCTGCCGCCGGTCGTCCAGAAGATGACCGACTATCCGCACGGCCTCGTGCTCGTCACGGGTCCGACTGGCTCGGGTAAATCCACGACGCTGGCCTCGATGATCAACCGGATCAACACCTCGGAATCGTGCAACATCATCACGCTCGAGGACCCGATCGAGTTCCTGTTCGCCGCCGACAAGTCGGTCATCCGGCAGCGCCAGCTGGGCCAGGACTTCCTTTCTTTCGGCGAGGGCCTGAAGCACATCTTGCGCCAGGATCCGGACGTGGTCATGGTCGGCGAGATGCGCGACATGGACACGATCGCCACGACACTCACTATCGCTGAGACCGGTCATCTGGTCTTCGCTACTTTGCATACTTACTCCGCCGCACAGACGATCGACCGCATCATCGACGCTTTTCCGCCGCACCAACAGAACCAGGTGCGCTCTCAGTTGGCGCTCACGCTGCGAGCCGTGATCTCGCAGCAGCTCTTGCCGATGCCGGCCGGCGGCCGAGCCGCGGCGCGCGAGATCCTCATCAATAATCCGGCGGTCGCGAACCTGATCCGCGAGAACAAGATTCCGCAGATCAAGAACGTCCTGCAGACCTCGGCTGGCGAAGGTATGACCACGCTCGGTCAGGATCTGCAGCGTTTGGTTGATGAGGGAATCGTCGAACTCGATGTCGCTCAGCAGTATCTGATCGGAGCCGACAAGATCGGAGCCAATGACAAGCCGGCGAAGAAGAAGTGGTGAGTTAGTTACTAGGTGCTAGTTACTAGTTTCTAGTTGCTAGCCAACTCGCGGGCGTAGCTCAATGGACAGAGCGGCGGTCTTCGGAACCGTTGATGAGGGTTCGATTCCCCCCGCCCGCACCAGATATTTACAGAATTGGCTGGTTGTGCTAATAATTTACCACCGTCGATTTATAGGTTGGCAGCTCCACCCTTCGCTCCTGCGGAGACGCGGGTGGCAAGCAGTCTGATAGTCCGTCGTCGTCATCATGGGTTGGTAGCTCAGCTTGGTAGAGCAAGTGCCTCTTAAGCACTGGGTCCTGGGTTCGAGTCCCAGCCAACCCACCATGAATTTAAACCCCGCCGCAAGGCGGGGTTTTGCATTAATCAGATAAACCACCAGCTTTAGCTGGTGTGGGCATCGTCTTCATCACTCCAGCACTCCAGCACTTCCGCACTCCCCCCAAGTGATCTTTTACTGTGGGGTTGGCTTGGATGAGAAGGGAACTTTCCAGAGTGCCTAGTATGGCACTCTGGAAAGTCCCGGGCGGCGAAGGAGGCGCAGATGAGGCCGCGGCCGAATCAAGCCAGGTGAGCCGGAGTCCCAGCCAACCCCCGAGCGCGTTTTGTACGCCCGTTCGCCGCTCGCTGGTTCGCGTCTCACCCACCATGAATTTTAAATCCTGCCTTAAAGCGGGATTTAACGTTATTGCGGGGCGAGATCGGACGAGAAAGACGTTTCGCATAGTTTTCCACCTTAATTGCAGCGGCAGCTTCTTTCAATTGATATGGGGATAGTTTAGGGGCTTGAAATATGATAAAATATGTAGAGAAGAAATAAGGGGCATTGGCCAGGCTTCGGGAAGGCCGCGGCCAGTGAACCAAGCTTATTTGGAGGAACGCATGAGCCTTTTAATTGAAATCGGAGTACAGAGCCTTGAGGCTTTGTTTGTCGTAGCGGCGATCGTCGCGTGTTTTTCTTTGTTTCGCGGATATGCTGCGGATAAACGTTTGTCGCGAATGTTTTTCGGCGCGGCTTTTTTAGCTGCAGCCGGAATCTTCGCGTCATTACTTACGGCTCAAGCCTTGGCGGTTTACGGCAATGCGGTCAATGCCAGTCCCCTGGTTCATCTCTTGGTGGTCCAGGCGGCCATGGTTGCCTTCGGCGTCGTCGCCTCGCTTTCCGGGCGCCGTCGCCAGATCTGGGCTGCAATTTCGGTTGTTGCCGCTTTAGCATCAGTCGTGCTCGTCAGCCGCTGGGGTTATGGTTGGACCTCGGTCGGGACGGTCGTCATTCCGGATCTGCGCTCGCCGGGAGTGGCCGCCGCCGCCATCGTTTTCGCCGTCGCGTCGGCATTGGTCGGCCTACCGGGACTGGTGACGCTCTTGCGACGCGAATCGTCAGGCAAGGTCGGTTCGATGATCGCTTTCGCGGTTGCCGGTTTTATCGCCGTCGCAGTCGGTCTCTATTGCGTATTTGCGGGCGGGAAATCGGCTCCGCTTGTCGTCGGGACCGGCTATCTTCTGATCTCCATCAGCCAGTTCTTCGGAGCGATTGGCACGGTCAGCCGCGAGGAGCGCGTGTCCGGCAATCCGTTGAATTATTTCGGCGACGATCTCGTCAACCGACTATCATTGCTGACCGCGACCGTGTTCTGGGTGATCGTGTTATGCGGCTCCCTTTCTTTCCTTTCCGTCTTCGCATCGATCCAGCGCGAAGCTGATATCATCCAGGCTCGCGAGACCCTGGGAGATATGGCGCAGGATTACGTCTGGTCCCGAAATGTAGCTTTGGAGGACGTGATCTGGGCCTCCAGATCGTTAACCGCCGCTCTCGTCGGGCAACGAGCGGATAGGGCTGCTCGGATTGATTTGCGCAGTTTGGTTCCGGCTGACAGATATTTTTCCGTCCGTTTGACCGATTCCGAAGGCCGCATCATCAGCAGTGATTTGCCCTCGGATATCGTCGGATCCTCCGTGCCGTTGAATGCGACCTTGGCCAAAGCCGCGGCCGGTTTTAGCGTCGCATCTTTGGAGATTGAACCGGTTCTGGAGCGCAATTTGATTATGGCCGCCGCTCCTGTAACCGCGCCGTCAGGCGAGACCTGGGTATTGGCGGTTTCGTCCGAGTGGCTAGGTGATTCTCTTGGCGACGTCGGAGCAGATATGCCGTCGATCGGTTACGGGCTCGTGAACACTGATGATCAGGAAATCCTGACGGTCGGCAAGCCCTTGCTCCAGGAAGATTGGCAGGATCGCACGATTGATCGCAATGGCACGGAAACCGCTGATCTGGGAGGCACGCCAGCGCTGGTTCTTGCTGTCTTTTCGACCGGCGGCGAACCGGCCGGCAGTTTCTACGTTCTGTTGCCTTTTCACGATCAGACTGGACAGTTACGTCAGATCGGTCTGGTCGCAAGTCTGGGTTTTGCCGCGCTTTTCCTGATCATGCTCATGTTCTCGGCCTATGTTCAGAGCTCGACGCTTCGGCCGCTGCAGGAGATCGACCGATTGATCACTGGTTTGGAGAAAGGATCTTTCCGTCCGGCCATAGGCCGATTTGGAAACGATGAGATCGGTGTTTTGGTCAGCCGACTAAGTTCGATCGCCGAGAAATTGAGCCTCAATGTTTCCGGGTTGAATTCGGTCATCGGCGAGCAAATGGATTTCCTGGTCAACACCGCCAACGAGATGCGGACGCCGCTCAACATCATTCGCTGGACCGTCGACATGATGCGCTTCGGCGATACCGGTCGGTTGAACAAGGATCAGCTGGAATTGCTCGAGCAGCTTCACCAAGTCGACCAGCGGCTGATTGTCCTGGTCACTAATCTCATCGAGGCTTCCAAGATGGAGCGCGGCCGCATTTCTCTTAAATTGGCCCCCTGCGCCATCGAAGGGATTATTGACCAAGCTGTCGGTTCTTTTGCCATGAAGATCCGCGAAAAGCAGCTGGAGTTGGCGTGGCAGCCTCCGGAGAGGAAATTACCCGAGGTCCGGGCGGATAAGGACCGGTTGAATCAGATCCTGATCAATTTGATCTCTAACGCCGTTAAATACACCGACGTCGGAGGTCGGATCACTATCAAAGCGGCGGTGAGCACAGAAATATCTCCTGGCGGTCAGCGCGGGCGTTTCATCAAGCTCACGATCGAAGACAATGGTCGTGGTATTCCCGCTAAACAGCAGCCACAGGTGTTTTCGCGCTTCTTCCGCGGCCGCAACGTCATGACCGACGACGTCAATGGCGCCGGGCTCGGACTTTATATCGTTGATAAGCTGGTGGCTCTGCACGGCGGCAAGATTTGGTTCGAATCAGTCGAGGGTTCTGGCACGACTTTTTCGTTCACCATCCCGACCGTTAAACGGACATGATTATGAAAGATGTTCATCACGACAAAGCGAGGCAAACCAGGATCCTGATTGTCGAGGACGAGAGCGCTCTCATGGATATTTACGCCATGGTTTTGAGCCAGACTGGCTATGAAGTAATCAAAGCTTCAGACGGCGTGGCTGGTCTGGAGGCCGCCATCCACGAGTCTCCGGATCTGGTATTGCTCGATCTGGCCCTGCCGCTCAAAGACGGTTTCGAGGTGCTGCGCGATTTGCGCCGCAATCCGCGCACGGCCGTGACTCCGGTCATCATTCTTTCCAATCTCGGCCAGGATTATGAGGTCAAAACCGGCCTGAATCTCGGAGCCAATAAATTTTTGATCAAGACTCAGGTTGGTCCGGAAATGTTGTCTGAAGAGGTCGCCAAGGTGCTCGCTAAAGCGCGAGCGGCTGCGCAATCGGAAAATGTCGATAAAAAATAACCCCTCAGTGTGACCGCAGGATCGCCGCAAAATCAGACGGCCGCGAAGATGAAGGTGCTTGTCATTGAAGACGACAAGTTTCTTCAGCGTCTGCTCGTGATGAAACTCGCGCAGGATGGTTTTGACGTGGTCGGCGCTTCTGACGGCGAAGATGGTCTGCGCCGCATCGTGACCGAACCGCCTGATCTGGTCGTCCTCGATTTGATCCTGCCGAAGATGGACGGTTTCGAAGTCCTGACGCAGATGCGCACCAACTCCCAGACGCGCGACATTCCCGTGATCGTGCTTTCGAACCTTGGTCAGGAGGAGGATGTCAGCCGGGTCAAACAGCTGGGCGCTATGGAATTCCTGACCAAGAGCGATATCTCCATCCATGAGGTCGTTCAGAAGATCAAAGAGGCTTTGGCCCGGCATTTAAGCCAGAAGAAATAAGTCTTACGTCCATGCTCGCTACCAAGGAGCAATTCAAAGCCATCCTGGTCGACACCGGACTCGTCAAACCAGAAGATCTGGAGAGCAGCGCCGCTGAGGCTGCGAAGACTGGTTCGACCATTGAAGAGGTTCTGGTTGAACGCAACCTGGTGCCGGAAGAATATCTCGGCCAGTTGTTGGCTGAAGCCATAAGTTTTCCTTATATCCGTTTGGAGAATCAGAAGATTCCCGATCATCTGCTTCGGATCATTCCTGAGCGCGTCGCGCGCAAGGTCGGTGCGCTGGTCTTCGGCAAGGACGATCTCGGCCGCCTGCTCGTGGCCATGCGCGATCCGTCCGATCTTGATTTTATCCGCCTGCTCGAGAAAAAGAGCGGCGTCCGCGTGTTGCCGCATTTCGCCACGGCGCGCGGTTTGCAATCCGGTTTGGAGCGTTACGCCAGCGATCTGAACAGTTCCATCGAAGCGATCCTGGAGGAGGCGGCTCCGAAGCGCGGCCAGGGCGACGAATCTGGCGAGTCCGGCGTCATTCGCGTCGTCGAACTGCTCATGGCCTACGCTTTCCGGACGAATGCTTCCGATGTCCATATCGAACCGCGCGAAGGCTCGATCGTCGTGCGTTATCGCATTGACGGCATCCTGCACGACGTCGTGAGCCTGCCGCAGCGGCTCATGGAGGCGGTCGTGACGCGCATCAAGATCCTTTCGAAGATGCGCACGGACGAGCATTTCGCCGCCCAGGACGGAAAATTCCAGGAGCTCGTCAATGGCGAGCGGCTCGACGTCCGCGTCTCGGTGCTGCCGGTCGTTGATGGCGAGAAGGTCGTCATGCGTCTGCTTTCGGAGAAGGGGAAGCGCTTCGGGCTCAAGGACCTCGGTTTTTCCGACGCCGACCTGAAGAAACTGGAGCGGCATATCAAGAAATCTTTCGGCATGGTGCTGGCCGTCGGTCCGACCGGTTCTGGCAAGACGACCACCATGTACACGATCCTGCGCATTCTCAACACCCGCGACGTCAATATCGCGACCATCGAGGATCCGATCGAATATTCCATCGAAGGCGTCAATCAGATCCAGGTCAACGCGAAGACCGGACTCACGTTTTCCGCCGGGCTGCGTTCGATCGTCCGCCAGGATCCGGATATCATCATGGTCGGCGAGATCCGCGACGAGGAGACCGCCGGCATCGCGGTCAATTCCGCCATGACCGGCCACCTGGTCCTTTCGACCTTGCATACGAATGACGCCGCCACGACCTTGCCGCGCTTCCGCGACATGAAGGTGGAACCGTTCCTGATCGCTTCGACCGTGAATGTCATCGTCGCCCAGCGTCTCGTTCGGAAGATCTGCGGCCGCTGCATCACGAGCCAGGACCTGTCCTTGGCCGAGTTCCTGGAGAGGTTCCCGAAAGCCGTCGTCGAACGCATGTTCGGCAAGCAGAAGAAGGATCAGACCATCCGCGTCTATCACGGCAAAGGCTGCGATCGCTGCGGCGACACCGGGTATCAGGGCCGCGTGGGCATCTACGAGATCCTGGAGATGGAGGAGAATATCCGCGATCTGATCATGACCAACGCCAACGCCAAGACCATCCGCGACGCGGCGGTGAAGAACGGTATGACCACCATGCTTGAGGATGGCATCCGCAAAGCGCTCGAAGGCGTCACGACCATCGACGAGGCTCTGCGCGTAGCCGGCGAGTAATTTTTACACCATTGGCTTCGCTGCTAGTCGTCAGTCCGGCGGCCAACCAGTTAACCAGTTAGTTATGTCCTATCGTTACGTAGCCTCGACCAAGGACGGCAAGATCCATAAAGGCACCTCCGACCTCATGAGCCGGAACGCCGTCATTGAAGATCTTGAATCGCGGTCGCTGATCGTCATCTCGGTCGAGGAGTCGCGCTTGATCCGGGCCGCACTGCGCGCCGGGTCCGGCTTTCTTGGTCCGGTGCGGCATATCGACCGGGTGCTCCTGACCAAACATCTCTCTGTTATGTTGCGCGCCGGGTTGTCGCTGCTCGAATCGTTGCGCATCCTTCAGGAACAGGCTGCCTCGCGGCGGCTGCGGCGCGTACTCGAGGTCGTCGCCAAGGCGGTGGAGGGCGGCGGCAGTTTTGCCGACGCTTTGAGCGAGCATTCAGCTGTTTTTTCGACGTTCTTCGTAAGCATCGTCCGGGCCGGCGAGATCTCTGGTACCCTCGAGACCAGTCTCGACCATTTGGCCGTCCAGCTTTCCAAGGAACACGAACTCCGCACCCGGGTCCGGTCCGCGGCTTTTTATCCGGCGATCGTGCTGACCGCGGCGGCTCTCATCGGCTTCTTTTTCGCCACTTACGTCATTCCGCAAGTCGCCAATTTGTTCATCGGACTCAAGGGCATCGAGTTGCCGCTCATGACCAGACTGCTTCTCAATTCGGCCGCGTTCTTGCGCAATTATACTTTTCAGACTTTCTTTGGCGGCCTGGCCGGCATCTTGCTGATTTATTGGTTCTTGCGCCGCCCTTTCGTCGCTCCGGTCACGCATCTGATCCTGCTGCGCCTGCCGATCCTGAGCAAGGTCGTCCGCGACGTCAATCTGGCGCGCTTCTCCCTGTTGCTCAGCACTCTTTTGAAGAGCGGTATTCCGATCACCCAGGCGCTGCAGGTGACGTCCGACGTGCTGGGTAATTATTATTTCAAACAGGCTTTGGAGAAAGCGCTGGTATCCGTCCAGCAGGGCGAAGCTTTGTCAGACGCTTTGGAGCGGTCGCCGCACCTGTATCCGAAGATCGTCGTGCGGATGATCAACGTCGGTGAACGTTCGGGCAAACTGGAAGAAGTGCTGAGTTATCTCTCCGAGTTCTACGACCTCGAAGTCCAGACCACGATGCGGAACCTTACGACCATCATGGAGCCGGTTCTGCTCTTGCTCATCGGCTTGGTCGCCTTGGGCCTGGCTTTCGCCATCATCATCCCGATCTATAATTTCATCGGCGCGATCAGCCGGCTTTGATATGCCACGACCGACCCGGGCTCAATATCAGCATTTCGCGCGTTCGCGAGCCGCGGCCGGTTTGACCCTGATCGAGTTTTTATTGGTGATCGGCATTGCCGGATTGCTCGCGACCCTGATGGCGCCGTTCATGTTCAGCGTCGTTGGCCGCAACAGTTTGAACATCGCTTCGGCCGAAGCGGTCGATGCCCTGCGCGAGGCTCAGTTCTCGGTCATGAGCGGTTATGCGCCGGCGCGTTATGGTGTGCATTTCGAAGCTGGCAAGTTCGTTTATTTCAGCGGCAGCGCTTATGTTCCCGGCAATCCGGATAATGTCGAACATCTTTTGTCCGACGGGGTCGTGGCGACCGCAGTCACTTTGACTCCCGGCGGCGCCTGCACGGTCGCGACCGGCGCCGGCAATTGCAATATCCATTTTTCGTCCAGCGACGGTTCGCCGGTCGAGAGCGGTTCGATCGTTTTTCAGGGTCCTGACGCCGCCGTTCAGACGATTGTCCTGAACGCGGTCGGCATGATCGACGCGAATTGAGCGGTATTTTTTCACCATCAGAATGAGTAAGACGATATCCGCGGCAAGCAAAGGTTTCTCGATCATCGAGGCGCTCGTGGCCATCGCTGTTTTCGGCGTGCTCGCGGCCGGAACCATCAATCTTGTGGCCGGGCCGATGATCGCTTCTTCGGAAGCGCGCGAGCGGTCGCGGGCTTCGTTTTTGGCTGAAGAGGGGATCGAGGCGGCGCGCTCCATCAGGAACGCTTCCTGGATGAATCTCACCGCCGGCGATCACGGGTTGGCCAAGACGACGGTCTGGTCGTTCAGTGGTAATTATGACGACACCGCCGAGGGTAATCTGATGTTCCGCCGCGTGGTGGCGATCGAGCCGGTCAGCCGTGATGGCGGCGGCAATATCGTCGCGAGCGGCGGCTCGGTCGATCCCCGCACGAAAAAGATCACGGCGACGGTGAATTGGATCTCCGGTTTCGGTCTCGCCCGCAACGCCGTCGCCTCGGCCTATTTCACCAATTGGAACGTCTACGACTGGCGTCAGTCCACGGACACTGATTTCAACGCCGGTGTCATGAACAATGTGCGTACGGTCGGCTCTGGCGAGAACGCCTCCGTGGAACTCGCTCCGGCCGCGACGACTAAGATCTGGACGCCTCGCGAAGGCACGCTCGAGATCCATAATTCGGCCGCGTTCTGGGGCCAGGGGACGTTCATCGACACGGAAACCTACGACACCGGCACCGAGGCCGTCATCAAGGAAAAGGGCGTGCCTCGCTGGATCCAGATCTATGCCGGCCAGACCTTCTTTCAGACGACTGACGCCCACTTCGCGACCGGCACACCGACGAATACCGTGGTCGTCGACACCGGCGACCTTGGAGCGGTGGCTCTGGCCTCGTCAGCCAGCTGGGCGGCGATGACTTCGCCTACCGCCTCTCATTTATATGAGGTCTCCTGTTCGTCCTCCACTGATTGTTTCGCGGGCGGCGCCGGCGGCACACTTTTGCGCTGGGACGGCACGGCCTGGGCGACCATAACTTCTCCGACCTCCCGCGCGATCAATGGCATCGACATGGTCTCCGCGACTCTGGGCTTCGGGGTCGGCACCAACGGCGACGCCATCCGCTGGAACGGCACGAGCTGGTCGAGCTTGCCCTCGCTCGGCACCACCGCGAACGACGTTTTCATGTTGTCGGCCACCGATGGCTGGGCGGTCGGCAACAGCGGCAAGTTCTGGCGCTGGAACGGTACGGCCTGGAGCCAATTCGTGGACACCGGCAACCAGGGTTGGATGGCGGTCTGGATGAATTCAGCGACCGACGGCTGGGCCGTCGCCTCAAGCGGTGCTCTTCGCCGCTGGAACGGTACGACCTGGGCAGCTTTCACTTCACCGACGAATAAGGCTTTGAACGGCATCGCTTGCGGCGCGGCGAACGTCTGCTTCGCGGTCGGCGCCCAGGGCACCATCATTCGCTGGAATGGCACAGCCTGGTCGATTTACGCGTCGCCGACAGCCAACGTATTGAATGATGTCTATATGATTTCGGCGACCGATGGTTGGGCTACGGGCGCCGGTGGTACTCTGTTGCGTTGGAACGGTACGGCCTGGTCGAGTGTTGCGGCGCCGGCGGCCGATACGATCAACGGCGTCTTTCAGCTTTCTTCCAACGAGGCTTATGCTGTCGGCAACGGCGGCGTCATCTGGCAGTACGGCAATCACTACGCCGCTTCCGGTACTTATATCTCCAAGGTTTTCGATGCCGGCCAAAACGTGAACTGGGGTCATATTTTCTGGGACGAATATTTTCCCAGCGATGCCACCCATCTCACTATTGCGACCCGCACCGGCAACACGCCGATACCCGACGGCACCTGGTCGGCCTGGAGCGGCGAACTCACCAATCCTACGAACGCCCCGATTACGTCTCCAGCCGGCCGGTATTTCCAGTACCGAGCGACCTTGACCACGACCTACACTTTCGAGACTTCGCGTTTGAACAGCGTTTCCATTTATTATAATGAGCCGGCCGCCGGAACTTATTTCGACTTGAAAGTGACAGACCTCACCGATGGTTGGTCCGTCGGCCAGGGCGGTCAGATCGCCAGGTTCAACGGCATTGAGTGGTCAGCCTACCCATCGCCGACCACGGACAGCTTGCTTGACGTTGATTTTTCGTCGGCGACCAACGTTATCGCCGTCGGCATGGGCGGCCGCATCATCCGCTGGAACGGCACGACCTGGTCAACGATGACTTCGCCGACACTGAACGATCTCCATGCGGTCAAGGTCGTTTCCGCGACCTCGGCTTATGCCGTCGGCGCCAAAGGGACGATTATCCGCTGGAACGGCACGACCTGGTCGGCCATGTCCTCGCCGACCAATAAAACCCTCGAAGCCGTTGATATGTTGTCGGACACTGATGGTTGGACGGTCGGCAACAACGGCGTCGCCCTCCATTGGAACGGCACGGCTTGGTCGCTCGTGAACACCGGTACCAGCTCGGGCTTGAACGGCGTGGCCGTCATCTCCGCGTCCGACGTTTGGGCTGTCGGCCAGGGTGGTCTCGCCCTCCACTGGAACGGTACATCCTGGGCGTCCGTGGCGAGCACTACGCCGAACGAGATGCGCGATATCTGGTGCACGGCGACCGATGATTGCTGGGCAGTCGGCATCGAGGCGACTTTTCTGCAATGGAACGGCACGGCCTGGTCGCAGTACGTGTTCGCCAACCCGTCGAATCCGCTCGTCCAGGGCGTGCATATGCAATCCGCCTCCGAAGGCTGGGCAGTCGGCGAGGGCGGCGCCATTTATCACTACACTCCGGTCTATCCGTCACCAGCCTACTGGATCTCGCCGGTCATCGATTCCGGTTCGCCCACGACCCTTTGGAATACCATCAGCTGGGATTCGCTTGAGCCAGCGGGCACGAGTATTGTTTTTCAGACTCGCACCGGCAATACGCCGATACCCGACGGCACCTGGTCGGCCTGGAGCGCCGAATCCGCTGACAAGGGCGGTACGACCATCACCTCGCCTGTCGGCCAGTATTTGCAGTATCAGGCTGTTTTTCGCACAACCATCACTTATTCCACAGCCATGCTCCAACAGGTCCGTCTCGTGCGCGATGCGGCGACCGGCCAGAATCTCTTCGGTGTTGACGGTGTCGCCGCGGCCGATGTCTGGTCCGTGGGACGGTCGGGGACGATCATTCATTATAATGGCACTGAATGGACATCTGTTGCCTCGCCCACGAATCGCAGCCTTAACGAGATCGACACCGTGACCGCTTCCGCCGCGTACGCCGTCGGCAATTCCGGCGAATTGCTCAGCTACGACGGCGCGGTCTGGACTGAATTCACTCCTTCTCCGACCGCGAACGATCTCAATTCCGTTTCGATGCTGTCCGCGACGGATGGTTTCGCAGTCGGTGCTGCCGGCGTCATCCTGCATTGGGATGGCACAACCTGGTCGCTCGCCAGCAGCCCCACCGGGCAGAATATCAATGGCGTCTTCATTTATTCTCCGACCCTGGGTTTCGCCGTGGGCGACGGCGGCGTCATTCTGAAATGGGATGGTGCGTCCTGGACGACCGACACGACGCCCGTTGCGACCCGTTTGAACGACGTGCATGTCCTATCGGAGACCCTGGGTTTTGCCGTGGGCGACGGCGGCGTCATCCTGAATTGGGATGGCCTGGCCTGGACGACGGCAGTCTCGCCGACAGTTGTTCGTCTGAATGCCGTTGATATTCGTTCAACCTCCGATGCCTGGGCCGTGGGCGACTTTGGCGTCATCCTGCAATACGACGGCCTGGCCTGGAATTCTTTCACTTCGCCGACGACGCGCAGTCTTTACGGTGTCACCGTCCAGCTCACGACCGAGGGTTGGATCTGCGGCGAAAAAGGCGTCCTGCTCAAGGATCCGGAGCCGTTTTTTCCGGTCGGAACTTTCATCTCCTCGGTTCTGGATACTGATACTGTTTCCATCTTCGACGCCGCTTTTTGGCACACAGCCCTGCCGGCGGGAACGTCGGTCACGATCGCAGCGCGGACCGGCGATGTGCCGACACCGGACGCTTCTTGGAGCGTCTGGACCTCTCCGGAAACCAGCGCCAGCGATGGTTGGAACATGCTGGTCGTCGCCGGACGCTATCTGCAGTACCGCGCGACGCTCACGACGACCAATAATATGGTGACGCCATCATTCGAAGATATTACCGTAACTTACAGCCAATGAACGCCCATTTTCGCCAGCGCGCCGACCGCCGGGGTTTCACCCTGCTCGAGATGATGGTTTATCTGCTCATCGTCGGGGTGGTTTTAGTGTCGTCAACGCTGTTCGCTTACGAATTCACGATCACGCGCGTCAAATCCGCGGCTTTTCAAGAGACTGAACGCAACGCCCGGATCGCGCTCGCCCGGATCACTTCCGAGATTCGCCGTGCCGACGGTTATAATCTGGCGGGTTCGGTCTTTGGCATCAACCCTGGTCAGCTTTCGCTCATCATGCCAGTCGCTTCCGGGCGGAACCCTACGGTTTTTGCGGTCGCGGGCGGCCGTCTGACCATTCAGCAAGGAGCTGGTCCGGTCCTGCCACTCACGTCCTCCAAGGTCAATGTGACTGATCTGCTCATTGATGATCTCTCGCGCCCGAACAAGACGAAGACTTTCCGGATCCGCCTGCGCGCCGCTTACGTCACGGATCTGCAGTACTCGACCGCTGCCACCGAACTCGAAACGACCGCTCAGATAAAGAAATCAGACGGTTATTCGAATTGATATTATGGCTGATCATAAGATCCATGATCGGAGTCGCATCGGTCGGCCGGCGGCGGGCGTCGTCGCCTTGCTTGCCGTCGTCATTATCGCCGCGATCATTCTCTCAGCCGGTATTTCCGCAGCGTTCGTCGCTCAGACTCAGATCATCATCTCCGGCCACGTCGAACGCGAACAGCTGGTGCGCGAGGCTTTGTCGGCCTGCGTGGAAGAAGCGCTGCACCGTCTGAAGCTCGACGCCGCTTATCTCGGCGGTTCGATCGTTCTCGGCGGCCAGACCTGCACGGCTACGATCGCCGGCTCCGGACTGACCAGGATCATCACAGTCAACGCGGTCGACGGTCAGTATTCGCAGACCGTGACCGTTGATGCTTTGCTCAAACAGAACGGTTCCGGCAAGGCCAAAGGTTGGACGATCACGAATTGGTCCGAATCCGTGCCCTGAGGCTGCGTTCAGCGGTTTTTCGCCGCACCCGGTTGTGTGGTATGATATTTCTGAGCCCGTTTCGCGGCTTAACCGCGGATAAATTACGGGCCGGTCCGTGACGCCGTTAAGGCGGTTTATGCGAACGATCACTTTCGGACTGGATATCTCGGACCATTCGATCGAATTGGTCTCTTTGACGCGTCGCCAGCAGGCGATCGCGGCGGAGTATTGCGTCCGCACCGAGGTTCCGGCCGGGGTCATTACGCGCGGCGTCATTCAGGATGCTGAAAAATTGGCGTTGATACTGGAGAATTTGTTAAATAATGTTTTTGGCGAGAAGCATGGCAGGCTGCAAGCGGGCGTTTCAGTCGCTGAGTCGCTGGCTTACGCCAAAACTTTCGTGTTGCCGGCCAATCTGACGCCGGAGCTCGCCCGCAAGGCCGCGGAGATCGAGGCGGCCAGTTTTTTTCCATTTTCACTCGCGGAAGTGGCGGCGGATACGGTCCGGTTGCCGTCTGGTCCAGATACGCAGGTCCTATATTATGTCGCTGCTGATCGGGAGATCCTGGAGTCGTATCGGGATATCCTGGAACATGTCGGCGTGACGCCGCTGTTCTTCGAATGCGAGTCTTTGGCTTTGGCTCGGGCGCTGGTTCCGGGCAGGGAGACGGAGCCGATCCTGCTCGCTGATATCGGCGCCAGGACCACCGCGCTGTCGGTTCTTGACCAGGGCGGCATCCGTTTCAGTTCCAGCGTCAGTTTGGGCGGCGACAATTTGACCGCCGCGCTCGAGGTCCAGTTGAACACCCCGCTGGAAAAGGCTGAATACCTAAAGCGCAGGGAAGGTTTTGATCAGGCTACCAATCATGCCCGGACGCTGTTCATCATTCAGAAACCGATGTCCGAGATCATCGAGGAGATCACGCGAACTGTGGATTATTACCAACGCCAGACCGGACGATCCATCGCCAAACTGGTGTTGGCTGGAGGAACAAGCCTGTTGCCGGCGGCGGTCGATTATGTCGCATCCAATTTTTCCAAGCTTCAGGTGGCCAAAGGTGATCCTTTCGTCGGGATCGCTATCGACCATCTGGCGCGGGCGGAGGATTTCAAAAGTATTTCCCTGCTTTATGCCACTGCCACCGGGTTGGCGTTGCGCGCTTCTGGACTTCGCGGAGGTCCGGGCGTCGACCTGACTCCCGGCAGGTCCGGTCCGGGCCGGGGCGAAGCCTTTTTCGGGTCTTTTCGTCAGGCGGGTAATAAACTGATCTCTATGGTCAAACGAGCAACTACTCCGAGAAAAAAGAAAACCGCGGTTGCCGCCGCTACTGAACGCCAGTCCGCAGCGGCTCCGATCGCGTCGCCGTCTCCAGCCCCGGTTATCGAAACGCCGGCGTCGGTTTCTGCTCCGAGCGAGCCTTCTAAGCTGATTGAGTCGCCCAAAGTCGAGGTGTCTGCCCCGGCTGCCCCGGTCAAACCGGAATCGGTCATGATTGAACCGCCGGAGGCGATCTCCGCCGCGGAAGAGGCTGATTACGGCAGCGGAATCGGCGAGATCCTCGACTCGGCTCATGACTATGGCGATAAGAAGCCGGTCGCGCCGCCGCCTGAGGAGTACGTCGGCCAGTTGCCGTCGTCCGGCAAGCCCAAACTTTCGATCGAATCCATTTTGAGTCAGCGCAATCAAAAAGCCGTCGAACCGGTCGAGGCGCCGCAGCCGGTCGAGCCGGTGCGCGAACGCTCCCGCAGCAAGCCGCGCCTGCTCCCGCTCATCATCCTGGTACTGATCTGCATCTTTGTTGCCGCCGCCGGCGTCTTCATGTTCGCCCAGAAGAGCGGCTTGGGTGTTTCCCGGGACTGGCTCGCCGGTATCACGGCCATGTTCAAGAAGTCGGACTCGACGCTGCCGGCAGCAGTACCGGAAGTTCCTAAAGCCCCGGCCACGGTCAACTTGATGGTTCTTCTGGGTCTCAAGGAACAGCCGTCCGGCGAGATGCCGTTCGTCGTGACCCGCGCCATTGAGAATGATGTGACCGCCAGTGATACTTTTGACGCCACGGGCACCGCTCCGGTCGGGACCCCTGGACGGGCCGAGGGCAAACTCACCATCATCAACAAGACCGCGCAATCTTACACGTTCGTGGCCACGACGCGCTGTCTTTCGAAAGACGGCATCCTGTTCCGTCTGAAGAAGGCTACTCTTATCCCGGCTAATGGTTCAGTTGAGGCTGAGGTGGCTGCGGACAAAACCGGCGCCGCTGGCGATATCGGACCGACGACTTTCACTATCCCCGGCATGGGACCGGAGATGGAATCGCTGATTTACGCGGAGAGCAAGACGGCGATGGCGGGCGGATCGGGTGCGGCCGGCAAGGCGGTTACGGAAGGCGATATTGCCGCGGCCAAAGAGGCGCTCGTCGCCAAGCTCGCGACCGAAGCTCAGGAAACCCTGAAGTCCATGGCGCTCCCCGACGAGGTCCTGTTGGCGGATCTCATTTCTTCCAATGAGATCTCGGTTACGGCTCCCAAGGTCGGTCTGGCGGCGAATACTTTCGAAGTCAAGTTAGCGGTCAGATTCCGGGCGATCCTGGTGCCGCGTCCGGCCATTGACGCCTTGTTGCTTAAGCAACTCACGGCCGAGCTGCCAGCCGGTCTGAAAACGGTTGATTATTCGCTGGGTGAAGCCCAGTATCTGGTCGAAGCGTTCGACACCGAGGCCGACCTTGTCCAGTTGCGTGTCGAAGCGGCGGTTAAAAAGAATTGATAATTCGGCGTTTCCGGTCCCACCGGCTTGATCGGTGGTCTGGAATAATAACGAGCGACTTTATGGAACAAACGACACCTCAAAATTCATTGCCGCCGGCCGCTGTTAAGAATTCGATCAAGAAAGAGTTCTTTTGCGATCTTAGTCCCTGTGCCGTTTTTCGGTTCAAGATCGGCAAGGCCATCGCCTCGGGACTCAGCGGCTTCATCGCCGGCGTTATCGTAACTGCCATCGTCTTGTTGCCCTGGATGATCTTCTTGGGTAAATTGTGCCCGTCGACGACGCGTTGACCGTTGATTTAGATCAATTATCCATTTCTTATTATTCATTCAGATCTTATGTCCAAGACTATTCGTTTGAAGCAGGGCTTCACCCTGATCGAGCTCCTCATCATCATCGGCATCATCGGCTTTCTCGCCTCGGCGATCCTCGTCGCCGTCGACCCGGTCAAGCGCATTCAGGATTCCCGGAACGCCAAGCGCTGGAGCGAAGTCAACGGTGTTTTGAATGCCATTCTTACGAAACAGGTGGATGATCGCGCCACTTATGATGGGACGGCTGATACGGACGGAGTGGCTGGAGCGCCGTTCGTACCGACTATTGCCCCGATCATTACGCACGCTACGAATGCCCAGGTGATCGTCCGCCAGGATCCCGGCGTCGCCGCTTGCGCCACCCCTGCCACCAAACCGCTGTGTCCCGGTTTACCGGCAGGTATTACGCTTTCGTCCTCGGCTGAAGATTGCGTCGCTAATATCGTTGATATCGCACCGACCTATATCGCGGAATTGCCACTTGATCCAACGAGCACGACCATTGCGGGCAGTCCGGTTATCGGCGACGACAATACTGGATACTACATTCATCGCACCAGCGGCAATCGCATCGAGATCGGCTCCTGCTACCCTGATCAAGGCGCGTCCGTCAAGGTTAAACGCTAAGCAAGTTTTGAAAAATCCCCGCCTTACGGCGGGGATTTTTAGTGCTGGAGTTGGGGAATGAGGAAGAGACGGAGTCAGGGAGATCGTCGGTCTCCAGCACTCCAGCACTCCAGCACTTCTGCACTCCCACGCTTCCACCCTCTCTTCACCCTATTTTAAGCTCGTGCTATAATATGAATATCTCTTAATAAGGGCGTGTTAGCCCGCTTAAAGACCATTTAACCTTATGGTTAAGTCTCCGCGTCTCAGGAGTGCCAAGGGCTTCACGCTCATCGAGCTCCTCATCATCATCGGCATCATCGGCTTTCTCGCCTCGGCGATCCTCGTCGCTGTCGACCCGGTCAAGCGTATTCAGGACGCCCGGAACGCCAAGCGCTGGAGCGAGGTCAATGGTATTTTGAACGC
>JBAYFM010000013.1 GCA_041667185.1 Patescibacteria group bacterium
CCAGCACTCCAGCACTCCAGCACTCCAGCACTCCAGCACTCCAGCACTCCAGCACTCCAGCACTCCAGCACTCCAGCACTCCAGCACTCCAGCACTCCAGCACTCCAGCACTCTCCAACCACCCTACCCCTAAACACCAGTCATTGTCAACACTAATGTAGACAACCACACCACCCATCCACCACTCCCTGACTCCGTCTCTCCCAAACTTCCACACTCTCATATAGGCTCCCAACTCCGTAACTCCGCCTCTCCCTGACTCCGTCTCTCCCAATAAGCTCCCAACTCCGTATCTTCGTATCTTCGTATCTCCGTCTCTCCGTCTCTCCGTCTCTCCCAACATTGCCAATTCCCAACAAACCCCCTATACTCTTTCCCAGTTTCGCATTAGGCTATTTCCACCCCAATCACGCACTCCCTGCCTCCGCCACGTCGCTCGCGAGCGACGTGGCTCCGTCTTCCCTGACTCCAGAACTCCAGCACTCCTGCACTTCAGCACTCTCAAACAAGTCCTCCCACCGTCCCCCCTCAAGCCCAACTGTAACGCTCTAACGACTTTTACGTCTTAGTGGATGAGAAGTCTTTTGAAGGAAAAATTTCTCCTGTTCCGCATCAAAGCCAAGAAAGATCCGGAGGCTTTTGGTTTGATATACGACACCTACGTGAAGTCCATCTTCCGGTTCATCTATTTCAAGGTGGCGTCCACGGAACAGGCGGAAGATCTGACTTCTGAGACGTTCCTTAAAGCCTGGCAGTATCTCAAAGAAAAACGCGAGGTCCCATACCTGCGCGCCCTCCTCTATAGCATCGCACGCTCGACGGTGATCGATCATTACCGCCGCATCGCCTGCGAGCGCGGCGACGTGTCCATGGAGGACGAGCGGGCCAGCGGTCTCACTGACGCGGCGAGCGACAAGCTCCTCCGCGACGTCGAGACGCGCTTCGACACCGCGCAAGTCATCGAGAAACTGCGAGGCCTCAAGGACGAGTATCGCGAGGTCGTCATCATGAAGTATCTGGACGAGATGACCTCGAACGAAATAGCCGACGCTCTCGGCAAGTCGGCCGCGAACGTGCGTGTGCTCCTGCACCGCGCGACCAAGGCCCTCACCGAGGCCATCCAACATGACCAACAAGGAACTCGCAAAACTTCTCTCGCAGTCAAAAAATGAACGTCGGGGTGGCGCCCCGCACGAGGCTTGGGTTAAGCAGAACCGGGAGATCCTGATGATGCAGGTCCGCAACACGATGGACCTTCGGACCCAGACCGGCCTCGGCGAAAAGATGCGCCACCTTTTTGATATCTTCGTTCCCGCTCAGGCCTTCGCCACCGCTGGCCGCGCTTTCGCCGTTTTCGCCCTGGCCGTGAGCACCATCCTCGGCGGCGGTCTGGTCTCCGCTGGCGCCTTCCGCGCCGCCGCTCCCGGCGATTCGCTATATAAGATGAAACTCGCCGTCGAGGACGCCCAGCTCTTGCTCGCCCCGAACGCCGAATACCGCACCCGCCTGCACACCGAGTTCGCCGACCGCCGTCTCGATGAGATCGCCAAGCTCGCCGAGGGCAGCGTCCGCGACCACGCCGAGGCCGTCAAGGTCCTGGCTCTCTTCAGCACCCAGGTCGAAGCCCTGAAGACCGGTCTCGAGAATCTGCGCGCCGAAGATCCGGCCGGCGTCACCGAATCCGCCAAGCTGCTGGAGCGCAAGATGGCCGTCTATCAGGATGTCCTCGCCAAAGCCGCCGCGTCGCTGCCGTCCTCCGCCCGCCACGAGATCGCCCGCACCCTGGATGTCCTGGACGGCGTCGCTATCTCCGCCATGGCCGTCATCGTTGAGAATCATCTCGCCGGCGACGCCCGCACCCCCCAGAACCTCATCGTCAACAAGTTCGAGGATCATTTGAAGACCGCCCAGGCCAAGCTCGACAGCGCTGTCGCTCGCGACGGCGAGCATGTCCAGCCTTCGGCCGAAGCCGCCAACGCCGCCCTCGCCCGCGCCAAAGAACTCCTGAAACAGCAGAACTATCAGGCCGCCCTCACCACCATGGTCGAGGTCGCTGAGCTGACCAAGGAAGTCGAAGCCGTCATTGACGCCGCCGAAGTCAAGGACTCCCAAACTCCGTCTCTCCCAAACTCCGTCTCTCCCAAACTCCCTGACTCCAGCACTCCGTCCCTCCCTGACTCCGTCTCTCCCACAACCAACCCGCCAAACCCGACAATATCAACCGAGCCCGTCTCGGCTGATGCTGCTGGGTCTGGCAACCGCTAGCCGGACCGTCCTGGGGCACGGCAAGAGCCGTGTTTTCTGCCCGTGAGAGGGGACTGTCCCGCGATTCGGTCGCCAAAAGGCGATCTTCCGACGCGCAAGCGAAGAAGACGCCAATGACCTGTATATCCCTGTTCATTTCTCGCTCAGACTTAAAAAGGTCGAGCCTCCCGTTCCGGCCGATGGTGCCTGGCTCCCCGCAAAGCGGGGTGCCTGGCACCGTCGGTCGCGGACGACCCGAGGCGTCTGGCGATCTCGTCCCGCGTCGATGACCGGGGCGTAACAACCCCGCGTCAACTTTAAATCACGACGCGGAACTATATAGAAAGATTACTAAGATTATGCACGAAGCAATGAGAATGAGCCGCAAGGCCTTCACCGTTGGCGTTGTTGCCACGACGATCGCCTGGTCCATCGGTCTCTCCGCCCTGCTGGCCCCTCTGTCGGCTGGCGCGGTCGCCGCTGGCACGCTCGTTAAGGCTTCTCTCCCGGCCGTCTATTATGTCGGCTCGGACATGAAGCGCTACGTCTTCCCGAACGAGAAGACCTACAAGACCTGGTACGCCGATTTCTCGAGCGTCCAGACGATCACTGACGCCGAGCTGGCCGCGATGACCATTGGTGGTAACGTGACCTACAAGCCGGGCGTCAAGATGGTCAAGATCACGACCGATCCGAAGGTTTACGCTGTCGACGCCCATGGTGCCCTCCGCTGGGTCAACTCTGAGGTCGTCGCCGTCGCCCTCTATGGCGCCAGCTGGAACCAGATGATCGACGATGTGTCGGATGCTTTCTTCACCAACTACACGATTGGTGCTGATATCTCCGCCGTCGGCCAGTTCTATCCGGCCATGGCTGCCGCGACCGCGACCTCTATCAACGTTGATAAGGGTCTCGGCACTTCCGGCACCGTTTCCGGTCAGCTCACCGCCATGTTGTCCTCCAGCCAGCCGGTTGGTGGCAGCCTGCCGCGGAATGCTACTGGCGTTAACATGGTCAAGTTCGATCTCCGGAACTCCGGTTCCTCGGCTATGACGGTTGATTCGTTGACCGTTCGCCGCCAGGGTCTCGGCGTTGCTGGCGATATTGCCAAGGTTTACGTCTACGAGGGCAATGACCGCCTGACCACTGATCGCTCGATCAATGCCACCTCCAATGAGGCCACTTTCAGCGGCCTGAACTTGACTCTCGCCGCTGGTGAGACCAAGTCGCTTTGGATCGCGGCTGATATCGCCAACACCACTGTCGGCAACGTCAACAACCTGTCGATCGTCAGCGTCAACGCTGGCTCCATCATGGCTGCTGGTCTGCCGGTCTCTGGTCCTTCGTTCACCTGGACTGGCGCCACTGTTGGCGGCGTCACCGTGGACAAGAACGCCCTGACGACCAAGCCGAAGGCTGGTCAGAATGGCGCCAAGTTGGTTGAGTTCAAGCTGACCGCCGCTGTTGAGGACATCCTTATCAATAAGGTTGCTCTCTATTACAACGGCACCGTTAGCCGCACGAACATCTCCAACCTCGTCCTGAAACAGGCTGGTCTGACGGTCGCCTCGGTCTCTGGTCTTTCGACCAAGGATCAGGCCACTTTCGTCTTCTCCAACCCGTTCTCCATCGAGAAGGGCAATTCCCGCACTTTCGAGGTGTTTGCTGATATCGGCGGTTCCGCTCGGTCGACCGAGAACGTTTCGTTCTATGTCGATCAGCCCGCTGACATCGGTTCCATCGGTAAGACCTATGGTTACGGCGTCGCCGTTACCAACAACTTTGGTAGCGCTGCTGCTCAGGTCCTCGCGGTTGAGGCTGGTCAGCTGAACCTGTCCTTCAACGGCCCGGCCTCGAAGGATATCGCCGCCAACGCCAAGGATGTCGAGCTCTTCAACTTCTCCATGTCGGCTGCTGCCAACCTGGAAGTCAAGAGGACTCGTCTTGATCTGACCGGCACCACCGCCCTGGCTGATATCGTCGATCTCAAGATCGTTGATACGGCTTCTGGCGCCATCGTTGCTGGTCCGGTTGATCCGGCCACTGCCGCCTCCTGCGTTGCGAACGTCTGTTCCTTCACCGAGGTGTATAACCTCGCTGCCGGTCAGACCCGCACCTTCAAGGTGACTGCCGATGTCATCAGCGCCGCTGCGGCCAACGATGCCGTCAAGGTTTCCTTGGTTGCTTTCGCGACCGGTGTTGACGTCCGCAACCTGGACAACAGCACCTACCTGGTGACTGCTGACATGGTTCCGTCGGCCAACATCGCTGGTAATGCCCATGTCGTCAAGAAGGCTTCTTTGGGTGTTTCCGTTGGTTCGAATCCGGTCTCTCAGACCTACATCCAGGGTTCGCAGGGCATCAGCCTCGTGGGCTTCGGCCTCAAGGCTGGTGATGCTGCTGACATCACCGTCAGCTCCATCAAGATTACTGGCTACATCGATCGCGATGGCGCTGGTGTCTTCGTCAAGGGTACTGATGGCTTGGCTATCTTGAGCGATGAGCTCCTGACAGCCAGTCTCTGGGATGGCACGACGCAGGTCGGCCAGACCAAGTCCCCGGGCGCTGGTGCTGATGGCACCATGACCTTCGATGGCCTGAATTTGGTCATCGGCAAGGGTCAGACCAAAGGACTCCTCCTGAAGGGTGTCCTGACCTCGTCCATCGCCACCTTGGTTGCTGATGTCGATCGCATCAAGTTCGATATCGCCGCCAACACCGATATCACCGCCACCGATCCGGAAGGCAACCAGCTCGTCGCTGGTACCGACCTGCTCGGCGCTCCGATCAACCAGACAACGGTTGATGCTGGTGTTCGCATGACCGTCAAGGCCGCCGGCACTGTCGCCGTCGCTTTGGCCCCGGATGATTCCGAATCTGAAGCCGGCCTCGTTGTCGGTAGCGGTTCGAATGTCGTCCTCGCGAAGTACAAGTTCACGGCCGTTGACGAAGAGTTGAAGGCCACCAAACTTGGCTTCCAGGTCACCACGGCCGCTGCCGTTACCAGCCTCAGCCTCTATGATGGCTCGACGTTGGTTGGCGGTCCGGCTGGTATCGATGGTTCTGGCAATGCTCACTTCACTGGCCTCAACTTTGTCATCCCGAAGGATGGCTCCAAGGTCCTGACGGTTAAGGGCAACCTGTCCTCCGTTGGTTCCACTGGCGCCACCACGGGCAACAATGCCAAGGTCACGCTGAAGGACACTGCTGGTGCTTTCTCCTTCGAGGTTCGCGGAACTTCGGCTGGTTCGTCCACCACCATCGTCGCGATCACTGGCGGCGACGTTGCTGCCAACAACAAGATCATGCGGAAGAGCAAGCCGACCATCAGCTTGGTCTCGCTCCCGTCGACCACCCTGGTCGCTGGTGAGAACGTGGTCACGCGCGTCACGATCGCTGCTGACGCCGCTGGCGATGTCTCGCTCAAGGGTCTGGCTCTCCAGGTTCAGAACGGCACCACCGGTGCCATCACTGATCCGGCTGCCGTCGCGACCTCCGCTGTCCGCCGCGTTGGTGATTCCACCAACCTGGCTGGTAAGTCGGCCATGGTCGGTGGCGCTGATTGTGCCACCACCGCGACTTGCGTCCTCGTCACTACCTTCACCAACGAAGAGGTCATCTCCGCTGGTCAGTCTCGCACTTACGACATTCGCTTGAGTGTTGTGACTGCCGCTGCCAGCACCTCCGTTGTCTCGAAGCTGCTGGGTGATGCCGGTATGAACACCGGTGCCCTGGTTGTCGGCGTCCCGCCGGTGAAACACACCGTCGCTACCGTCGCTTCGAACTTCGTCTGGTCCGATATGTCCGCTGTCTCCCACGGTGTGGGTACTGCTGACTGGGCCGATGGCACCTACGTGAAGATCCTGCCGACGGACACTCAGACGCTGTCCAAGTAACGACTTCGAGTGGTTTACCGGCTTCCTCTGATTCAAAAGCTGGCCGCTGGGACCTGTTGGCCAAAATAGTCAGCAGGCCCAGCGCGTGGGCTCAGGCGATGCTAAAGATCTCCCGATTACCCAAAAGAAAAACCCCCACCCCTCCGGCGGGGGTTTTTCGTATCTCACCCCAATCTTAATCCCCACTTATCCCCAATTGGTACCTGACACCTTTAGCACCCCAAAAGTACCTGACACCTTTTGGGGATAACTTTAAAAACCTCCGCTCATCTCACAGAAACGCCGATTTTTTGTTTCGGATGAAATACGAGCGCTCCTTTTTTGAAATATTTGACCGCCTCTTTTTTGCTTACCGGTTTTTGTTGCCACATCTTCACCAATTTTCGATACTCAGCCCGCCTGATTTCATCGGTCGCACCTAGAGCTAAAAAAGCCGGATCAAGAGTGATTAGGCTGTTGGTTTCGCCGCGCAGATACACACCGGCACTGGACCAACGATAATCTTCCGGTTGTTCAACGATTCCGGCTCGCCAGGCATTTAGCTCAACATAGATCCCGCACGTTAACATATAGGAATCATTCCCGATGACGTATGATTTGAATCTATTTTTCCAGAGATGTCCTTCCTGTCCGTATTTTTCCCCATACCATAACGAATATCGTAGCAGTAGCTCTTTCATGAACACGGACGTCATTGCGGGGTCTTTTTCCGGCGGCCAGATCACCAGATGAATATGATTGATCATCAGGCTGAAGTGGAGGATCGACACGCCAAAATTTTTCTTAAGCCAAGCAAGCAGTTTGAGAAAATACGACCGATCCTCGTCATCGCGAAAGACCACGACGCCGTTATTGCCGCGGCTAATCAGGTGGTAGGGGAATTCGCTTGAAAATATTCTCGGGTCCCTAGGCATATATATCCCGCCTCTCTTATCTGACTGCCATTTATTTTGCAAGTCCTAATCTTATCCACAGAAGGTGTCAGGTACTTTTGGGGTGCTAAAGGTGTCAGGTACCAATTAGTGATAACTTTTTGTGGCGGGCTGTATTTTTGCTATACTACTACTCATATGAACCACCCCAAACATATTTCAACGATAACTCTCGCCATCGCCCTCGCGGCCTCTCTCGCCCTGCCCGCCCTCACCGCGCCAACCGTCACCGCAGCCGCCGCCACCCCCGCCCCGCCCACCCTCACCCAAGACGCCACCTACACCTTCGGCAACGCCCAACTCACCGCCCTCGCCGGCTCCCAAGCCGACTCCCTCGTCGCGACCGCCACCACCCTCACCGCCACCGTCGCGGCAGGGGAGGCGCTCATCCTCCGCGCCGCCGGCCCGACCCCGGCCATCCTCGAAAACGACTCCCAACTCGCCGTCTGCAACGTCCTGCCCAGCCGTGAGAACCAGCTCATCATCAACGGCCCGCGGACCGTCACCGTCACCCCCTCGGCCTATAACTGCTCAACGGCCAACGCCAGCACCAACACCACGCCGATCTTCACCATCGGCCAGCCCGCCGCCGGCGCCGCGACCCAAGCCGGCCAGCCCCTCCAGATCTTCTGGTCCGCCTCCGGCCGCGCCGTCGCTTCGGTCAGACTCCGTCTCTCGACCGACGGTGGCCAAACTTACCCCACGATCATCGCTGACGACGTCGTCAACGACGGTTTCGAATCCTGGACCATCCCGGCCGACACCTACACCACCGCCCAGGCCCGGATCAAGATCGAAGGCTTGAACGGCAATCCGCGCGAAGTTTCAGCGCTCGCCCTGAGCCCGATCTTCGCCATCAGCGGCATTACTCCGCCAACACCATGGTCGCCAGCCTCGGCCACCGCCACCGCCTCAACGATCGATGTCAACCAGGGTTTCGACAAACTCACGCCGTCTTTCGAACCTCTCTGCGCCGCCGGCCTGCGCATCAAATCCCACAGCAACCCCGCGGTCTATTTCTGCGGCGCTGACGGCAAACGCCACGGCTTCCCCAACCAGAAGATCCACGATTCCTGGTACGTCGGTGATTTCGCCGGCGTCGTCACGGTAAGCGACACCGCGCTCGCCCAGATCCAGCTCGGCGCGAACGTCAGATACCGCCCCGGCGTCCGCATGGTCAAGATCCAGACTGACCCCAAAGTCTACGCGGTCGACGCGAATGGCGTCCTGCGCTGGATTTCGACCGAAGCCATCGCCACCGCCCTGTACGGCGCCAACTGGAACCAGCTCATCGACGATGTCCCGGATTCGTTCTTCACCGACTACGCCATTGGCGCGCCTCTCGAATAGGCTCAAAAAGCTCAAAACACCCGTCCTCATCAGGCGGGTGTTTTCGGTAGTTTGGGAGAGACAGAGTCAGGGAGAGACGGAGCCACGTCGCTCGCGAACGACGTGGCGGAGTGCGTTAGTGTGAGATCAAAACCGTCAGACGATTTTGAGAGTGAAGGTACCTGACACTTTTAGCACCCCAAAAGTACCTGACACCTTTTGGGGATAAGTCGGGGAGGGGAGGGGAGATTCGTCTCGGCAAACGCGCCACTACCACTCTCGCGGCGATCCGATCGAAACCAGGTCCGTCTGCCGCTTACGCAAAGATTGAATTTGTTGTATAGTATTTGCTAGTAGACTTATCCACAATGAAGACAATTTCAACAACGAGACATTAATCATCTGCTGTTCTATTAAGGAGCAGCGGCTATTTTTTAACGGCTTATTCATATGAAGAGGATCAGCAAGATTCTCGCAACCGCCGGCGTCAGCATCTCGATGCTCGTGACCGGCGTTGGCAGTGCTTTCGCTGCCACGACGATCGGCGCTAACGTCACGACGGACGGCAATCTGTCCGCATACGGCAACATCGTCCTCAAGGACGCTGTGGCCGCCGCCGACACGATCGACATCGGCGACACTTCCGACACGGTCACTGTCCTCGGCGATATCTCGCTCACGGACACCCAGTGGAGTGTCACCTCCGCCGGTAACGCCAGTTTCGCCCAGCTCATCGTCGGCAGCGTTGATAACACTGAGATCAGCTACCTGAACGGCGTCACCTCGGCCATCCAGACTCAGCTTGATGGCAAGCAATCGCTCGACTCCGATCTGACCGACATTGCCGCACTCGTCACCACCGCCTATGGTCGCGGTATGTTAGTGCTTGCTGATGCCGCCGCTGGCCGCACCGCTCTCGGACTCGTCATCGGCACTAACGTCCAGGCCTGGGACACGGATCTTGATTCCTGGTCCGCAATTGCCCCCTCGGCCAAAGCCGCTTCCGGTGCCAACGGCGATATCACTTCGCTCACCGCCGTGACCTCGATCGACACTATAACTGTCTCCGCGACAGCTTTGACCTTCGCTTTCGCTGGGTCGATCAAATCGCAGGGCGCTAACACCATGACGGTTGATTCCGGCGGTACCGGTCTTCTTGAGATCGGCACCAGCGCTCATGCCAAGACGATCACGATCGGCGCCGACGATAATGACACTTTCTCTCTGAGTTCGACCGGTCTGAAAGTCTCGACCACTGGTGCGATCACCGGAGCTTCCGGCAACATCTCACAGTGGACGAACAACTCCGGCTATCTGCTTCCGGCAGCCATCGGTGTTTCCATCCAGGCCTACGATGCTGATCTCGATGCCTGGGCGCTTCTCGCTCCGGCCAACTATTCCACCACGGCCCAGATCGCTGCCGCCTATCAGCCGCTCGACTCTGATCTGACCAGCATTGCCGCGCTTACCACCACCGCCTACGGTCGCGGTATGTTAGCGCTTGCTGATGCCGCCGCCGGCCAGACCGCTCTCGGTCTCGTCATTGGCACCAATGTCCAGGCCTACGATGCTGATCTTACCGACTGGGCCGGCGTGAATCCGTCTGCCTACACCAACACTGCCGGTCTCGGCGCCTTGGCCTTTCTAAGCAGCGTCGCCTCCGCCCAGATCACCGACGGTTCCGTCTCCGGGACCGATATCTTGGACGCCACCGTCGTCCTCGGCACCGATACTTCCGGCGCCTACGACTCCACCGCCGACACTATCGCCGACGACGGCACGATCGTCTCCGCTGAGATCACCGACGGCACCATCGCGAACGTCGACCTCGCCAGCGGATCTTTCGCCAGCATCACCGGTGTCGGCACGCTCGGTTCGCTGGCTGTGAACGGCGCTCTGACCCTCGGCCCGGCGACGTCGCATGTCGTTTCCTCGCAAACCACCATTCCTGGGGTCACTGCTAGCGCTGGAACACCCTCGATCCTGACAGGTTCGACCGATACGGCCGGTCAAGTATCATCCGATGCTACCGCGCATACCACGGTGACAGTGACCTTTAACACTGCGTACGCGAATGCCCCGATCTGCGTGATCTCTCCGGCTAACGCGGCTGCTGCCGTGACTGCGGGAAACGCGACGGGAGCCTATGTGACCACCACTACGACCACCATGGTCATCAACATTGCTTCTGAAGCCAGCGCTCAAGCCTGGAACTACGTCTGCGTCGGAAATTGATCATAACGTCGTTACTCACTGTTTAATCTGAACGACCTATGACCCTTCAACGAATGGAGAGGTTCCGGCCGCGGGCTGGTTCGGTTGCGGCTACGGTCGTGACCTCGCTCTTCTTCCTCGCAACGGCTTTACCGGCTTTGGCCATCGACACGGTCACCTACGATGCCAATACCAGCCTCTTCCTCAGTGGTCCGTCCGTCACCCTGACCATCCTCTCCGGTTCCTCGCACGGCGACAACCTCACCGTCAACGCGTCGAACTTCGTCCTGCCAGCCTCGATCACCGGCAGCCTGACGATCCGCTACACCGGCTCGCCGACGCCGAAGAACTTCACGGATGGCTCGGCGACCTATTGCACCTACGTGGGCGGAAATAACGATTTCGCGTTCACGTCCGCGCACGTCAACAAGACGATCTCGATCAGTGCGTCCGACTGCGGCCCGCCATCATCGGGTGGCGGAGGCGGTGGCTACACCCAGCCTTTCGGCACTTTGACCGCTCCGAACGGCGGCCAGACGATCAGCGCCGGCAGTTCCTACATGGTCCTGTGGTCGGCCGGCGGCTCGGGCGCGACCGGCGTCAAGCTGTCACTCTCGACCAATAATGGCACGACCTATCCGACGGTCATCGTCGCGAATACCGGCAACTCCAGTTATTATTACTGGACCATTCCGGACATCTCGACCACGCAGGCCAAGATCAAGATGGAGCTCCTCGGCACATCGATCGTCGACACGAGCGATGCTCCGTTCACGATCGTTGGTTCGACGCCTGCGCCGGTCGTGACCACGCCGGAAACTCCGGCCGTGACTCCGCCAGCGGCGACCACGACCGAGCCGGTATCAGGCGAAACTCCGACCGCGCCCGCGGCAATCGTGGCTGCTGAGGCTGCTGCGCCGGCCGTCGCTTCCGGTTCCGCCGGAACTTACGCGCCGACCCAGGCCACCGTCGACACTCCGACCATCAACGTCGACAAGCAGCTGGAACCGCCGCCGCCCGAGAAACCGGCGCTCTGCGAGTCCGGTTCGCTCATCAAGGCATCCAGCCCCGCGGTCTATTTCTGCGGCAAGGATGGCAAGCGCTACGTCTTCGTGAACGATAAAGCCTTCTACTCCTGGTATAAGGATTTCTCCACGGTCAAAGTGATCACGGACGCGCTCCTGGCCCAGATTCAGCTCGGTGGCAACATCAACTACAAGCCGGGCGTGCGCATGGTCAAGATCCAATCCGATTCGAAGGTCTACGCGGTCGCCCGCGGCGGCCTCCTGCGCTGGGTCTCGACCGAAGCGATCGCATCGAAGCTTTATGGCGCTGACTGGAACAAGAAGATCGACGATGTGTCCGATGCCTTCTTCTTCAGCTACCGGATTGGTACGCCGGTCACTGACACTGACGCGGGACTATAACCGTTTCGGCAGCCAGGGCTTCTAGGGCGTCGTTAAGCGCCATTAGACAGCTAAAAAAGCCAAAAACAGCCCCCTCACCGGGGCTGTTTTGAATGTGGGGGGGGGTGGGATGAAAAAGGGGGCAGCCCTTTTGAATGCGGTGATCCCTGACTTATCCACAAAAGGTGTCAGGTACTTTTGGGGTGCTAAAAGTGTCAGGTACCAATTGGGGATAAAATCGTCAGACGATTTTTCGCAAAAGGGGACAGCCCCCGCTATTATTTCTATCTGATTGTTTTTGCGGATTCTGTGGATAACTTTGGCCGACGATTCGGGAAGATACTTATATAATGATGAGGTATAATATGATTGTTAATTTAATTCGCTATCAATATTTTTTTAGATAAAGTTATGCGGCAATTCGCGTTTCCCAGATTCAATAAAAGAACGCTCGCCCTGGCTTTTCTGGCTTCGATCCTGGTCGTTTCGTCGGCCGGCGTCGCGGCGGCTGCGACAACCATCGGCGCCGACATCTCGACTAGCGGCGCTCTGACCGTCACCGGCAGTGCGACGCTGGGTTCGGTTAGATCAGCCAACCTGTATGACGCCAGCGGCAATCCCATGCTCGGCTTCACGGCCGTCGGCGCGGGAAGTTCGTTCTACATGCAGAACAACACCGCGGGCAATAACCCCGTCTTCGGCGTTACCGGCAGCGCGAATCAGGGCATGACCATGATGATCGACGGCGACGGTAATCTGCGGGTGCAGAGTTCCGATGCCGCCAACGACATTCTGCAGCTTTGGCCGTCGCATTCTTCCAGCGTCTCGGCCAGCTACGGCAACATCATGATGAAGGAGGATCTGACCGCCAATCGTGAGTGGTATCTGCAGAACGCGGCTGGCGTCATCCCGCTCGGCACAACGACGAATAATCTGTTCTTCACGACCACGGCCAACACCAATCTCACCTTGCCCGTGTCGGGAACTCTGGCGACGCTCGCTGGTACCGAGACTTTGACCAACAAAACGTTGACCTCGCCGATCATCGCGGCCTGGGACGGCATCTATACTTCCGCCGGCGCGTCGGCTCCGGCCCTGGCCGTCTACGGCATGCCCGCCAACGTCAACTACCTTGAGGTCGGCAGCGGGGCGTCCGGCGGTCCGCCGGGCATCGCAGCCAAGACCACCGGAGCCGATGTGAACGTCGGGATGACCCTGGGGGTAATGGGTACCGGCAATCTCGTCGTCCAAACCAATACGGCCAACGCCGACACTTTAGCCCTCATCCCGGCGGCTGGCGGCGGTGCTTCTTTCATTGGTAGGTTGACCTCGGCCGACCTGACTGCCAACCAGACCTGGACCTTGCCGAATGCCACCGGCACGCTCGCGATCTCCGGGGCCAACTCAGACATCACTTCGCTTTCCGGCGCTAACCAGATCGATTACGCCGGCAACCTGTTCATCGGCACTGGCGCGGTGGCTGGCTCCCAGCTGCTGTACCTCGGCCGCTCGGGTTATGTGACGTATCTCAACGGTGCGGGGCTGTTTTTCTCCAATGATCAGGCTGATCGGATCATTTCGGTCGCCACTAATAGTGCCGGCGCGGCCGAAAATCTGGTTCTTCGCGGTCAATATGGAAACGGCGTCGACACTAATGGCGGTACCGTGCATATCATGGGCGGCCACAATGGCGGGGCAGGGACCGGCGCTCCAGGTTACGTCTACTTCGGAGATGGTTCCGCTGCTGCGGTCGACATGAGTTCTCCGGGCGTTGATGATGTATATATGGAAGGCCGCCTTGAGGTCGACGGCGCTATGACCGTGGATTCGGCCACGCTGGTCGTCGATAGCGTCAATCACCGCGTCGGCATCGGCGATGCGACTCCGACTGCGCTGCTGACCGTCGGCAGCGGCGACAAGTTCACGGTCGACGCTTCAGGCAACGTCGTCGTCAGTGGTCTCCTGAAACGATCGTATGCGGCGGTGTCGGCTGTCGGTCCGGATCAACCCAGCGCTACGGCCCTGACCGCCGATATCAACGTGGTCAACGGCGGCGCGGGTGGTGTCCGTCTGCCCGCGGCTGCTACCGGCCTAGAGACCAAGATCATCAATCGGTCCGGCGCGGGCATCAATATCTATCCGGCCAGCGGCGATTTGATCAATATCTCCGCCGCGAATTTCCCGATTTCGTTGGCCAATCAGTCCACGATCTGGTGCACGACCCTGGCCGCTGGCGCGTGGGACTGCGTTACAATGACTTGGTAGCGAGCGCTATCGGTTGTAGTTGCCGTTAACGAGCGGCCTGGTCTGTGTCGACCGGGCCGCTTTAGTTTATTCCGCGCGCCAGGCGCATATCTGGACAGTTCGCTTCTTTTTTGCCACAGTGGCCGCATCAATATAACGCGCCATTATGAAAAAAGCTCTAATTTTAGCGGTTTATTCATTGTTATCAGCCGCCCTATTTCTCGCTTTTCCGTCGGCTAGCCGGGCGACGGTCATGGGCATCGATGTTGGCGACCTCATCAAGATCCAGAATGACAATGATCCCGCCACACATGACGACGAGACGGTCTATTATTACGACCGGGATTGGTTCCGCCGGCCGTTCCTGAACCGCCGCGTTTTCGAGAGTTGGTATCGCGATTTCAGCGGCGTCAAAGAGATCACAGCTTCGGAGATGGCTTCGATCCGTCTCGCTGCGCCGATCGTCTATCGTCCCGGCACGCGGCTCGTCAAAATCCCGTCCGTTCCCAAGGTCTATGCGGTCGAACCTGGCGGCGTGCTGCGCTGGCTCGCGAGCGAAGCCGTGGCTAAGACGCTTTACGGCGACAATTGGTCGAAGCGCGTGGATGACGTTCCGGAATCGTATTTCGCCAATTATCGCGAGGGTGCGCCGCTCGTCGCGCCGCTCTGGCCGACCGGTTCGGTCGTGCGCCGCGCCGCGGACGCGTCGTTGTTCCTGATCGACGGTCTCACGATGAAACACCTGACGCCGGATGCGGCGTCCGTGCTTCGCTATCAAGAATCCGATATCTGCGCCGCGGCCGATCTGTCGGCTTATGGTAGCGGGGGAGAGGTTCAGGTTGACGATGTCCGCTTGACCGACACTTCGCAGTACCAGCTGGTCGACACCAAGTCGCGTCCGGTTTTCGACCAGGAGGAGCAGTCGTCAGTGGTCAGTGTTGGCGGCCGCCGCGATCTCGCCACGCTGCGCGTCTCGACCGGCATGCCGATCATTGTCCGTCGGGTCAGGGTTGCGCTCGGCGGTGCGCTCTGGAAGGGCGGTGAACCGCTGCTTGCCGACATCAGGATCGAAGCCACTGACGGCGAATCCTTGTTCGGCACCAAGCAATTGGAAGCCGTCGGCGCCAGCGAAGCGACGCTTGATTTTGAGGGCGCTTATAATGTCGCGGCAGATTCCTTGACGACGTTGAAGTTGACGGCCAATGTCTCCGCTGCGGCCGCTGGTTCGGATATCACCGTCAAATTTGAACGCTCCGGTTTCCGCCTTGGCGACGGTGGCAATGGCGATAACTGGACTGAATTCTACCCCCAAGACTCGTTCGCATCCCACTCGCTTCGGATCGAGTGACCCCAAAACCGTCAGATAGTTTTGACCTCATTTTCGTCAGACGGTTTCGAGTAAAAAGGGACAGTCCCCTTCATGAGTAAAAGGGACTGTCCCTTTTGAAGGCGGTTGTGGATAAATGATCAAGAGATCAGCGGCCCGCGTGGGCGGCTGATTTTTGCTATACTTCAGCCATATGAAACGTCTTCCTTATTTTTTCGCGGCTTTATTCGCGCTCAGCCTGGCCTGGCCGGCGAGCGCGGCGACCTTGGCTCCCGGTGATCTCATCAAACTGGCCGACGATGGCAACCCCGCGACCACGGCCGACAGCGCCGTCTATTATTACGGCACCGACTCCCGGCGCTACGTTTTTCCCAACGCCCAGACCTACTTCACTTGGTATAAGGATTTCAGCACGGTGAAGACCGTCACGTCCGCGGAGATGGCAGCGGCGCAGATCGGCGGCAACGTCACTTATCGCCCCGGCACCCGGCTCGTGAAGATCACCTCCGACCCCAACGTCTACGCGGTCGAGCCCGGCGGCAAGCTGCGCTGGATCCAGAGCGAGGCGGTCGCGCTGGCGCTCTATGGTCCGCAGTGGAGCCAGCGCGTTGACGACATCCCCGACGCTTTCTTTTTCAACTACAGCATCACGGAACCCTTGGCCGCCGCGGTCTATCCCGACGGGACAGTACTCAAGCGCGCGAGCGACAACGCTTACTTTCTCATCGAGAACCGGCAGAAGCGCCGGATCGCGAGTGTGGTCATCAAAGACGCTCTGCGCATCCAGGACAAGGATGTCATCACTGTCTCCGCCGATCTCGGCGATTATCCCAATGGCAGCGACATCACGACGGCTGAATTGAAACTGACCGACACCGCCCAGAAGAACTTGATTCCGGTCACGGCAACTCCGACCTTCACTGTCCGGCTGCCGGCCACGAATTATGTCGCTGTCGGCGGCGAAGCGACGCTGCTTGAATTGCGGTTCTCCTCGGTCAAAGCAGCGGTAATCAAAAAACTCACTACCAAAATCGACGCCACGACCGGCGCGCCCGCTGCTGGCGCCGACGATCTCGACAAGGGTGGCTTGGTCTACGAGAACAACGCCCGCGCCAACCTCACCGATCTTCGCCTCGTCGATGCCATCGGCGTCCTGCCGTTCGGCCGCAAGGACATCTCCCTCAATATCGCGCAGGATCAGTCGCAGACTTTCATCTGGACCGGGAATTTCCAGGTTGCTGGCGGCCAGGAGACGGTCCTGTATCTGCGGACCAACCTGAATCCGCTGCTGCCGACCGGCGAAGGCTACAAGGTCACTTTGGTCGTGAGCGGTACTGAGGTCGCTGATGCCGCCACTGGCGCTGTCACACCCTTCGCTCCGGCCGCTGATCTGGTCGGACCGACCCTCGCTTCCCTGAATGCCGCGCTCGAAGTTTCGCCGGCTTCTAACCCCGGCTCCAAGACCTTTATCAAAGGCGCCAAAGACGCCGCGCTCGCCGGCCTGACTTTCAAAGCCACGACCGTGGCTCCGAACGTCATCAAGTCAGTGATCTTCCAGGGTTACGTGGACGAAGAGGGAGTGGCGGGATTCTTGCCCGGCGCTGATGCCGATAATGGAACGGAAACCCGTGTTCGCGACATGGTTCCGGCCGTCAGTCTTTATGACGACAAGGGCGTCAAGATCGCCGGTCCGGCCACGGTTGATCTTGCCGGTCAGGCCGCTTTTTCCGGCTTGTCCTACCAGATTCCAGCCGGCCAATCCGCCATCCTTATTCTCAAGGGCGACTTAAGTTCAACTATCGATCTTGAGAATCAGCCCAACCGGCTGACTTTCGACATTGCCGACGCTTCGACCGACCTGGCTGTAGTCGACGATAAGGGCGCCAAGGTGAACGCTCTCGGTATCACGCCCAACGGCGGCACCGTGCCGATTTACTACGCGACGATCAAGAAGAACGGCCAGGTGAAGTTCAAGTGGCAGGGCAATGGCGGACCGGCCTACGCCGGCAAGGAGATGTTGCTCGGGACGCTTGCCGTCGAGGTCAAGGATGATTCTTATGATCTGACCACGCTTAGTTTCCGGCAGAACTCCGGCATCGCGACCTCGCTCGTCGAGGCCCGGCTGGAGTATCCTGTTGCCGGAGCCGCGAACGGTTCGATCACCCGCGAATTTCTCGGCAGCAACCTGATTTTCTCCGCCCTGCCGATCGTACTCGACAAGGATAAGGTGACCACGCTCAAACTCTACGGCAAATTCCGGTCGAAAGACGGCGGCGCAATCTATAATGAGAATATCAGGGTGCAGTTCGGCAACGTTGATTCGCTGCAGTTCATTTCCCGGACCGACTGGCAGGTGTTCAGCGAGACCGATCTGACTGCGACCGGGGATTTCAGCGTCCCGACGAACACCGCCAGCGCCTGTTACATCCGTTTTTCCAAACTCACGGCCGCCAAAACGGAAGGTGTCACCGGTTCGGTCTATCGCGATTCCCAGGTCGAAGTGCTGCGCTTCAGTCTGAAAGCCGAACCAGAGGGTCCGGCGCGGATCAGCAAGCTGGTCTTTAAGCTGATGCCGGGCGATGCCGGCAAAGCCGGAGCGGCGAATGACGCGCTGGAGAATTGGGCCCGGATGAATGGTGACTTCGCCGATGATGACCTGGTCGCCAACCTGAACCAGATCTTCGCCTCTTCCAAGAATACGATCGGCGAGGATTCGAGCGCCAGGATCTATTATTCCGTGGTCCATGGCGGCGTGAAGAATTCTACGCCGATCGCGTCGAATTACGTCTCGGCCGCCGGCGATTACGCCCTGCTGGAGTACGTCTTCGACCAGGGTTCGGAGTTCACGGTCGCCGCTGGCGCGACGGCTCAGATGTCCCTTGAGCTCGCCACCGCGTCTTTGAACGGCGACCAGGATTCCAGCCTCGGGGTGGAACTTCGGGGCGGCGCCGACTTCCTCTGGACCGACATCGTTTCCGGATATTATACCGCGCTGAACGGTTCCGAGGCCGCGGGTCTGCCGATCTCCATCTCGTTGACCATCAAAAAATGATCTGCTGTCGGCGGCGGGACGGCTCGGATCGAGCCGTCATTTTCGGCCGTCCGGACCCGCTTTCCAGGGGCCGCTTAAATTGGTATAATTAATATAAGAATGGGCTACTGAACGGCGGTTTGCCCGGAATAGGCTGAAATAAAGATCAAAATCTCGGCTTCACATGAATAACGATCTCGATCAATTCGGCGGCGACCTGGGCGGCAGCGGCGAAGAGCCGGCGCTGGGATTCGAACCGATCGATGAGGAAGCGCTGCGGTCGCTCGTCGCGCTGGCTCAGGATCGGCACAGCCGTTTTTTGGACGTCGGCCTGTCTTTCTTCGACGACATCCGGAAGATGTGATTCGGCGCAGCCGATGATTTGACCCGCAGCGGGTCATTTTTTGTTTTTCAGCCTTGAGGCGCTGCCTTTGCTTAAATCAGGGTCTTTGTTACAATTGGCGGACTGCTTATGACCGCTGAACTCGGGAAAAAAATAGGCGTGATCGGCGTCGGTTGGGTCGGCGGCGCCGTGTCCCGATATTTTCAGGGCGCGGGCCACGAAGTCCTGCTTTACGATCCGCCCAAGGGCCACGCGGATATCGGCGTACTCGCGGCGGCGGACGCGATCTTCGTCTGCGTCCCTACGCCGTTCGATCCGCAGCATGGCGGCTACATCTCCGCTTACATCGACGAAGCCGTGGCGAAGATTCCGGGCTCCAAGACCGTGATCATCAAATCCACCGTCGTGCCGGGCACCACCGCGTCCCTGCAGGAGCGTTTCCCGCAGCACCGGTTCATGTTCAATCCCGAGTTCCTGCGCGAGAAGACCGCGACCGAGGATTTTCTCCACCCGGATCGCCAGATCATCGGCGTCACCGCGGCCAGCGCCGGCGAAGCGGAGGCGATACTGAAGATCCTGCCAGCCGCTCCTTTCAGTAAGGTCGTGAATTCCACGGAAGCCGAAACGGTCAAATATTTCGGCAACTGTTTCCTGGCGCTGAAGGTCGTGTTCGCCAACCAGTTCTATGACGTCTGCGCCAAACTCGGGATCGATTACGACGCGGTCAAGGACTGCGCCGCGGCCGATCCGCGCATCGGCCCCGGACATCTGCAGATCTTTACGGATGGCTATCGCGGCTACGGCGGCGGTTGTTTTCCCAAGGATGTTAAAACGTTCGCCCAGTTCGGCGACCGCATCGGCCTTGATCTTGAGCTTTTAAAGACATGCGATCGGATCAACGAGCGGCTCGTGAGCCTGCCGAAAAAATGAATCGCTCCGGAAACCGGCGGCCGCATCGTTTCTTGGCCGCTTGCCTGGTCGTCATCCAACTGGCGGCGTTTTTGCCGTGGCCAGCGTTCGCCGCCGAGCGCATTCCGAGTGACACGTATTTTTCATCGCTCTGGTATCTGAAGCAGATCGGCGCGACCGAGGCCTGGAATCGTTCGCTCGGGTTCGAGGGGATCCCGATCGCGATCATCGATTCAGGCGTGGACCTGGACCATCCGGACCTCAAGGACAATATCTGGCGCAATTACGGCGAGATCCCCAACAATGGCATCGACGATGACGGCAACGGTTATGTTGACGACGTTTACGGTTGGGATTTCGTCGACAACGACAATGATCCGCGGCCGAAAGCGACCGGAGAATACAACAAACTCGGCGTGAATCACGGCACCGTCAACGCCGGGATCGCGGCGGCGAAAGGGGATAACGGCAAAGGCGTGGTCGGGGTTACCTGGCAGTCGACGATCATGGCGATCCGCGTCTTGGATTCGAGTGGCGCCGGCGATCCGCAGAATGTCGTGCGGGCCGTCGAATACGCCGTGAAGAACGGCGCCAAGGTCATCAACCTGAGTTTTGCCGGTCCGTCGCGCAACGAACTTTTGGCGATCGCGCTGCGTCGGGCCTACGACGCTGGCGTCTTCATCGTGGCCGCGGCCGGCAACGCCCCCGAGGGCGGCGCGGCGAACGATCTCGACCGCAACCCGCTTTATCCCATCTGTCTGGATCAGGGCAGCGACGAGAATTTCGTTTTCGGAGTGGCCGCGACCGACGAGAGCGACGTCAAAGCTGAATTCTCCAATTTCGGAGCCGGTTGCGTCGACATCGCCGCTCCGGGCACGCGCGTCCTGACCACGCAGTATTATCGCGCCGGCTCCAAGGATTTTGACGCGCTGTACGGCGGTTACTATAACGGCACTTCGGTCGCGGCGCCGATCGTCGCCGGAGCGGTGGCTTTGCTGCGGGCTCTGGATCGCAATCTGACCCCGAAACAGATCATGAACATCCTGACCGATTCGGCTTTCCGGATCGATCCCAGCAATCCCGGATATTTCGGCAAGATCGGCCGCGGCCGGCTGGATATCGCCAAGGCGGTCGGACGTTTGGCCGAGTCGATGGTCTCGAGGACGGCGACGCCGCCATCGACGACTTCCTCGCTGTTGCCGGCCGGTTCCGACGGCCGTCTCGTGGTGGCTGCCGCTGGTCCCGGACGGGCGGCTGAGATCAGATTGTTCACGTCTGACGGGTTGTTCATCCGCGGTTTCAACGCGTTCGCCGAGGGGTTCCGCGGCGGTGTTTCGCTGGCCATCGGTGATTTTGACGGGGCTGGCCGGCGGTCGATCGTCGCTGGCGCTGGTCCGGGCGGCGGGCCGCAGGTCCGTATTTTCGACAGCAACACCAAACTGCTCGGCGGTTTCCTGGCTTTCGACCAGCGCTTCACGGGCGGTGTTTCCGTGGCCGCCGGCGACATTGATGGCGATGGCCGCGACGAGATCATCGCCGGCGCTGGTCCGGGCGGCGGTCCTCACGTACGCATTTTCCGGGCGAACGGCGCGCCGATCGGCGGGTTCTTCGCTTTCAACAAGACTTTCCGCGGCGGTGTTTCCGTGGCCGCCGGCGACATTGATGGCGATGGCCGCGACGAGATCATTACCGCGAGCGGTCCGGGCCAGACGACTGCGGTGCGAGTCTTTAATCCCAAGGGCGAGCTGAAATCCGAGACCAAGCCTTTCGGCGCGCGCTATCAGGATGGCAGCCGACTCTCCGTCGTGCGGGACGGGTCCGGCAGCCGCGATCTGATCGTGGTCGGTCCCAGGCGGGGAACCGCTTACGGCGTCCTGACCATCGACGCCTCCGGTCGCACGGCTGCCGCTTCCAAAGCGACCGCGGCTCTGGTCCGCTGGCTCTCGGCCGGCGTCGGACATCCGCTGACGCTCGCCGGCCAGGTCGGTTCGGCCCCGCTCGTCGTGATCGAGTCAGCCAAAGATGCGGCAGCCTTCTACGCTTTCGAGCCCGCCTTCAAAGGCGGTGTCGCGGTCGGCCTGATCAGGTAGCGCCAGGCCTATGCCCGCACTGATCTCCCGGGTCCGCGAATGGTGGCGCTGCCGCCGGACGGCCGTGCAATTCTTCCGGTTCGCTATCGTCGGCGGGATCAATTTTTTCCTGGACAACGGCGTCTATCTGGCCCTGACCCGCGGCTTCGTTTGGTGGTCGGAACACATCCTGCTCGCGGCCGCCGTTTCTTTCGTGCTTTCGGTCATCTCCAGCTTCCTCCTCAATACTTTTTGGACCTTCAGCTGCGATGCCGTCGGCTGGCAGCGCCGCGCCGGCAAATTCTTCGCGGTCGCGACCGGCGGACTCGCCATTAATATCCTCCTTATCCATCTGGCCGTATCGCTGGGCGTCTACGACCTGATCGCCAAGGTCAGCGCCACGTTCGTCGTCCTGGCCTGGAATTTCGTCCTGCAGAAGAAGTGGACGTTTCGGGACTGACCCGGCCGGCTGAGCTTAATTCGGCCCTGTTTCCGCTTCAAACGGCTTGTTAATTGCGCCCTGATAATTTATAATTCACGCAGTCTCGACCAGGCCCGGATAGGGCGATTATTGAAGTGAAATAAGCGAATTTATGCCAGAAACACCGATCTTCGACAAGAAGAACGTGCTCGTGACCGGCGGGGCCGGTTTCATCGGCTCGTTCCTCTGCGAGAAGCTGCTCAAGGACAACAAGGTCATCTGCGTCGACAATTTCGTCACTTCCACGGAGCGCAACATCGATCATCTGCTCCAGAACCCGGATTTCGAGTTCATCCGCGCCGACGTCAACGAACCTCTCAACCTTGAAGCCTATCCGGAGCTCGAGCGCTTCAAGATCAAGTTCCAGGGCGTACAGGAGATCTATCATCTGGCTTGTCCGACCTCGGCCAAGAAGTTCGATCAGTTCAAACATCAGACGCTGCTTTCGAATTCCATCGGCATGCGCCACGTGCTCGACCTCGCGGTCAAGTACAAGGCGAAATTTTTTCACGCTTCGACCTCGGTCGTCTACGGACCGCGTCCGGCCGATGAACATCTGTTCAAGGAGGATGAGTTCGGCGCTTTCGATCATCTGTCGCCGCGCGGCTGCTATGACGAGGGCAAGCGCTGGGCCGAATCCATGTGCTTCACTTACAAGGACGTCTTCGGTCTGGATGTCCGCATCGCCCGCATCTTCCGGACCTATGGCCCGCGGATGCCGCTTTTCGACGGCCAGATGATCCCGGATTTCGTGACCGACGCGCTCGATGGCAAGGACCTAATCATTTTCGGCGATGAAAAGTTCCGGACCTCGCTCATCTTCGTGAGCGACGTGGTCGACGGCATCCTGAAGCTGATGAAACTGTCGGCCGATCCTGGACCGGTGAATCTCGGCAGCGACTATGACGTCAAGCTGGTCGATGTCGCGAACAAGATCATCAAGATGGTCAACTCGAATTCCAAGGTGGTCTTCCAGCCGCCAATTCTGTTCATGACTGCGCTCGGACTGCCGGATCTCACCCGGGCCAAGGAACAGCTGGGCTGGATACCGTTCGTATCGCTCGAACAGGGGTTGAAGAAGACGATCGAATACACCACGGCCCACAAAGGACTGATCAGTTCTACTTTCAACGGACGCTGAAACGTATGAAGGTCTACGCGGTCGTGCCGGCTTTCAATGAAGCGAAGACGGTCGGCGAAGTCGTGCGCTCGCTCGCGGCGGCTTGCGACCGGGTTTTGGTCGTGGATGACGGCTCGTCCGACGAGTCCGGCGTTCGCGCGCGCGAAGCCGGAGCCGAGGTCTTGCGCCACGCTTTGAATCGGGGACTCGGAGCCGCTCTCGGGACCGGCATCGCGGCCGCCGTCGCCGACGGCGCTGATATCGTCTTTACCTTTGATGCCGACGGCCAGCATCGCGCCGCGGACATCCCGCGGCTCATCGAGCCGATCGTCGCCGGCCGGGCCGACGTCGCGATCGGCGTCCGGACCGCCGATCGGCGGAAGATGCCGCTCCAGCGTCGGCTGGCCAACTGGGTCGGCAACGCCCTGACCTACGCGCTTTTCGGTCTGTGGGTCCAGGACAGCCAGTCGGGACTCCGGGCTTTTTCCCTGAAAGCGGCCGGCGAATTGCGGCTGCGCTGCGACCGCATGGACGTCTCGTCGGAGATCATCAAGGAGATCAAGACCCACGGCTGGCGGCTGGCGGAAGTGCCGATCGAGCCGGTTTACACGGCTTATTCGCTGTCCAAGGGTCAGAGTTTCTTCGTCGGTCTGAAGACCGCTGGCCGGCTGCTTCTGCGCCGGCTCATCGGCTGAACGAATCAAAGCTATGCCCATCATCCAGATCTTCATCGTCGCTTTCGTGATCTTCGCCGCTTCGCGAAGCATCCTGCGTTTTCGCGAGGGCGCGCTGGGCCGCGGCGAACTGGCCGGCTGGCTCCTGTTCTGGGGCGCGGTCGGCGTGGCCGCGCTGCTGCCGCGCGTCACGGAATGGTTCGCGCGCCTCGTGGGCGTGGGCCGCGGCGTGGACGCGGTCATCTATGTTTCCATCATCCTGCTGTTCTATCTGGTCTTTCGGATCTTCGTCCGGATCGACAAGATCGATCATGACCTGACGCTTCTCGTCCGGCGCGAAACGCTCGACCGCCGCGCGAATGATGATCGCGCTGTAAAGTCATGACCGCCGCGGATCCCAAGAAGATCGTCGTTCTCATCGTCACTTACAACGCCCGGAAATATCTGGACGGTCTTTTCGGCACTCTGGCCAAGCGTGAGGGCGGGCCGCACGATGTCGAGATCCTGGTTGTCGACAATGCCTCGACCGACGGTACGGCCGACGCCATCGCCGCGGCCTATCCCTGGGCGCGCCTGATCCGCAATCCGCGGAATTCCGGTTTTGCCGGCGGCAACAACGTCGGCCTGCGCCAGGTGATCGAGGCCGGCGCTGATTTCGTTTATCTGCTCAACCAGGATACGGAGGTCGAGCCGAATTTTTTGCTCGAGGCGCTGGCGGTCGCCGGGTCGGCCGCTGATGTCGGTTCGATCCAGTCGTTGCTACTCCTGCATCCGGAGCGCGACCGCGTGAACAGCGCCGGCAACGCTATTCACTTTCTGGGGTTCGGTTATTGCCGCGACAACGGCCGGCGGCTCACTGACGTGAAACTCGGCGAGCGCGAGATCGCTTATGGTTCCGGCGCCGGCTTGCTGCTCAGCGCCGCGGCACTCCGCCGCGTCGGCCTGCTCGACGAGGAATTGTTCATGTACCACGAGGACCTGGATCTGGGCTGGCGGCTGCGGCTCGCTGGTTTCCGCAATCTGCTGGCGCCGCGGTCGGTCGTCTATCATAAATACGAATTTTCCCGCAGCGTCGCCAAGTTCTATTACATGGAACGCAACCGCTACCTGGTCCTGTGGCGCAATTTTCGGCTGTGGACCATGCTGCTCCTGCTGCCCTGGCTGATCCTGTCCGAATTCGGCCTGCTCGCGGCCGCCGTCCGGTCCGGTTGGTGGCGGGAAAAATTCCGCGTGTACGCGTATTTCTTCCGGCCGGCAGCCTGGCGGCATATCCGGAGCGGCCGCCGCGAGGTCGCCAAGTTCCGCCAGGTCGGTGATCGGGAGATCGTCCGGTTGTTCACGCCGGTCATCGCTTATCAGGAGGTCGCTGGGCCTTTCACCCGTTATGTCGCCAACCCGCTCATGACCGTCTTGTGGTCTGTGTTGCGGCTTTTCATCATCTGACTGCCTCCGCCTCTATGAGCACCAAGATTGCCATCGTGACACCGACTTTTCCGCCGTATCGCGGCGGCATCGGCAAGGTCGCTGAAGCCGACGCCCGGGATCTGGCGGCGGCCGGTTATGAGACGGTCGTCTTTACGCCGACCGTCGGCGCGGCGCGCGAGGCCGAAGGTTTTTCCGTCCGCGAGATCCAGCCCTGGTTCCGCGTCGGCAACGCCGCCTGCGCTCCGGAATTACGGAAACTCTCGGGGGAGTTCGCGCTCGTGCTGCTGCATTATCCGTTCTTCGGCGGCGCGGAGTTCGCCGCTCTCGGCCGGCGGCTCTCGGCGCACGGCAAGCTCGCGATCGTCTATCATATGGATGTCGTCGGCCAGGGGCTGCGCGGTCTGATCTTCGGCGCGCACACTCGTTGGGTCCAGCCGTTCATCCTGCGTTCGGCCGACCGCCTCATCGTGACGACTTTCGATTATCTGCGGGAATCGCGCCTCGCCGGATATTTCGCCGGCCATGAATCCCGTTTCCGCGAACTGGCCCCGCCGGTCGACGTCGGACGTTTCGCGCCCGGACCCAAGCCGTCGGCTCTGCTGGCGCGTTACGGACTTGATCCGGCCGACCGGGTGATCCTGTTCGTCGGCGGACTGGACCAGGCGCATTATTTCAAAGGCGTGCCCAACCTGCTCCAGGCGCTGGTTTCGGACGGTCTCAAGACGGCTCATGCCGTCATCGTCGGCGACGGCGACCTGCGTCCGGGTCTTGAGGCTCTGGCCGCGAGTTTGGATCTTACGGACCGTGTGGCTTTTGCCGGATCGGTCAAAGAAGAGGAATTGCCTGATCATTACCGGCTCGCGGATATTTTCGCTTTCCCGTCCATTGATCGTTCCGAGGCTTACGGCATCGCGGCGCTCGAGGCGCTCTCGACCGGCGTGCCGGTCGTCGCGTCCGATCTGCCCGGCGTCCGGACCATCGTCCGCCACGGCGAGACCGGCTATTGCGTCCCGCCGGGAAGCGTCTCCGGACTGGCCGCGCGGCTCGCGGATCTTTTGGGAGATGACGTTGCCCGCCAGCGTCTCGGACAGACCGCCCGCGAGATGGCGGTGAATGAATATTCCGCCGCGATCCGGCGCCGGAGGCTGTTGCAGATGGTCCAGGAACTGGCCGGACCGCCGGTGTCGGTCTGAACCCGCTCGCATGAAGATCTTATTTGCATCCAATTTATTCGGCCGCAACGCCAGAGGCGGAGCGGAGAGTGTCGTCCGGGCCGAGGCCGAGGCTTTGCTTCGCGCTGGCCATGAGGTCACGGTCGTCCACGGCATTTACGGTGCGGAAAAGCCGGAACGTGAGTTTAGCGGCCTTCGGACCATTGCTTATCGGCCGCCGCAGATCTTCGATTACACCGAACTCGGCCGGCACGGGCAGATCGCGCGGCTGGCTTGGCACTGGCTCGACATCTTCAACAGTCGGAGCGCGGCGCGGTTCGCAGATATCGTCCGCCGGGAGAAACCGGACGTCGTGCATACCCATAATCTGATGGGCCTGGGTTTCCTGATCCCGGCCCAACTGCGTTTGCTGAGAGTGAAGCACGTGCACATGGTCCATGACGTGCAGCTGCTCCACCCGTCCGGGCTGTTAGCCGCCGCGCGCGATCCGCTGGGCGGCGGCTGGGCGCAGAAGATCTACATCCGGCTGTTGCGGCGGCTGTTCGGTTCGCCGGCAGCGGTGATCTTCCCGTCGTTGTTCCTGAAAGACTTGCACGTTCAGGCCGGATTTTTTCCGTCGTCGCGGCTGGAACTCTTCAGGAATCCGGCGCCGGCAGCGGTCGCGTCCGTCCCGCCCCGCAGCGGCAAGCCGGTCTTTCTGTTCGCCGGCCAAGTCGAAGAGCACAAGGGTATCTTGCGGCTCATCGAAGTCTGGCGGCGGTCGGTCCTTCGCGACCGCGCGATCCTGGAGATCGCCGGATCCGGCGCTTTCACCGCGGCGGCAGCCGGTATGGCGGCCGGCGATCCGAGCATCAGATTCCTCGGGCGGTTGGACCGTCCGGCTTTGGAACAGGCGCTGGACCGCGCTTCGTTCGTCGTGCTGCCCTCGCTCGTCATCGAGAATGCGCCGACGGTCATCCTTGAGGCCCTGAGTCGCGGCGTGCCGGCCGTGGCGGCCGCGACTGGCGGCGTTCCGGAGATCATCGTTGATGGTCGGACGGGATTCCTGTTCCGGGCTGGCGACGATGCCGATCTGGAGCGGTCTTTGGTCCGGGCTGCGGCGGAGCCGGCGGACGGCTGGGCGGAACTTTCAGCCCGCTGCCGCGAGCGCGCCGGGGAGCTGACCATGGAGAAACATCTTGCTGCGCTGCTCGCGACTTATCGCGGTTGACCGGCGGCGAAAATGTTCAAAAAGAAAACCGCTCCGAAGCCGGGGCGGTTTTTAAGAGATAACCTGCGGAGAATGCTCACTCGTCTCTGGCGATAAGCCAAAGACCGAAGCGTCCCCAGGTCCGTCGGGAGAACAGGAATCGCATCGCGTAAAAAGAGTATTCGATGAAGACGAACATGATCACGGCCGCAATGAGCATGATGAACGTGAGCATCATGAACATCAGCGGCACGACGATGAAAGCGATCAATCCCCAGATGAAGCCCAGGAAGATGGCGGCTGGGACGGCCGTCATAAGCCCGATGTACCGAAAATCCAAGACGAAATCAATGAACTCCGATCCGCGCTTGGGGATGTTCATGAAGTACAGGACCACGGCGACCAGCACGGGCGCGACGAGGATGTCCGAAAAGCGGTTGAGTTCGATGTACGACGGCAAGAGGCCGAGGTCGTTTATAATCGGGATGTCGTCGAAGATCAATCCCCAGACGATCCAGAAAGCGGCGGTCGCGATGGTCAAGACCACGCCCCAGCGGCGGATCAGCTTATTTCTTCGCGTTGTGTCCATTGGTCTCTCCTGCATTGATAAGGAACGGTCGCGGTCATCTTAGGCGCGGGCTAGCGGTGCGTCAAGCGAAAAAAGACGCCGTATTCGGCGTCAACAATCGTAGAGGTCGTCGAAATTTCGGCGCGTCATCAGTCGCGGACGTACTTGAAGATATGGTCGTGCTCGTCGATGCTCCAATATTGGTCGGCCTGGCGTTCTGCGGCCAGGATGATCTTCTGGGCCTGCCACCAGTAATCAGTGACGACGAAGTAGGCGAGGTCCGTGCCGGCGAGGTCCATGGCTTTCTTCGCGGCGGCGGCTGAACCGCGCGCGTCGTTCATCTTCAGGAATTCGGCGTAGAGCGGCCCGCCGGTCGGGATGGGGTAGAAGAAGATCTCGCCCGGCCGCTCCGCGTCCTGGGACGTGAAATATTTTTTGAAACCGAACTCGCGGATCGCGGCTGCGGCCACCGACTGGTTAGCGAGGACGATGTAGGGTTCGCCGGCGGCGTCGGCTTCGATGGCGCGGACGGTCTTCACGTCCGAGCCGCTCGTGGACCAGCCACGGCTGCTTTCATATTTGTCGCGACGGGGATAGGCTAGATAGAGTGACGAGGTCAGGAACGCGGCCATGAGCACTGCCAGGGTCACGCGCATGAGCGGGAAGCCGCGGCGGTCGATGGCGTCGAGCGTGCGGCCGAAGGCGTAGGCGGCGAGCGGGGCCGCGAGGAACAGTAACAGGTCGAGCAGCCGGTCGGCGTAGCTTGAACGTTCGTAAGCGATCAGGAAGGGGAAGATCACGGCAGTCTTGAGGATCAGATAATTGACCGCGACGATCAGCGCGCCGCCGGCGTAGGCCGCGGTTCGGCGATGGCGCCGGAAAAGGAGCCAGAAACCCAGGCCGGCCGCCGTGAGCAGCGCCGTCCAGCGGATCGCCCTCCAGAAATACGCGAAATCGAAGACGGCCATGAATTGGCGGGTCAGGAGCGCGGGCTCTTCCAGATTTTCGATGATCGCCGCGGGCGCGCGCAGGGCGGTCTCGTTCAGGGCCGCGGCGGCGCCGGACAGGCGGGCGTTGATCAGGAAAGCTGCCGGCAGGGCGATCGCGCCGAGGATGATGATGACAGCCGACGCCGCGCCGAGCGGCCAGCGGTATTTTTTCCAGATTCGGTCACCAAGCGAAGCGAGGAAGACCAGGGCTGCGAAAGCCAGGAGCGGCAGTCCGGCCAGGGGATGGATGGCGGTCGCCGCGGCGGCGAGGAGCAGCGGCAGCCAGTTGGCGCCGGAGCGTCCGGTCGCGATCGGCAGGCTCGCGAAAGCCGCGAGCAGCACCAGGGCGTCAGCCAGTCCCTGCGGCGTGGTCATCGTGAAAGATGACAGCGGCAGCAGCAGGATGACGAGCGCCGCCGGCGCCGCCAGCCGCGCCGGCCAGCCGCAGGCTTTCTTCAGCCCCCAGAACGCCCCGAAGCCGATCAGGGTCCAGACCGCCGGAACCAGCCAGACGTCGATCGCGGCCACGCCGAGTTTGGTCAGGTGCGCGAGCAGAACGACGAAGAAATATTGTCCGAGGTAATACGGCGTTTTCGGCGCGATCGCGCCAGCCAGCCAGATGGTCTTTTCCGCGGCCTGATGGATGAAAGGGTCGAAGCCGAAACCGACCTTGTAGACGATCGCGGAAACTCCGGCCATGAGGAGTGCCAGGACGCCGCTGCCGGCCAGGGCGATGCGGGCAGCGAGCCCCGACCAAGTGATCGCGAACAATCCCAGGGCGGCGATGAAGAACAGGACGAAGAACATCCGCGGCACGTGATCCCAGGGCGAGCGGGTCGCTCCGTCCGTGGCGGCGATGGCGAGCAGCCGGAAACCGTAGAGCAGCAGGCTGACTTCGAGTGCGACGACGGCGGCCGCGGCTAGTTTCAGCCAGGGTCGGATCCTGGTCGCGGTGTCAGTGGTCTCTGGTGGCGCGATCAGCCGGTCCAGTTCCGGAGCGCGCTGGCTCAGCAAATTGACGCCGCCGGCGAGAAGCGCCAGGATCGCGGCCAGGAACACCCGGTCGAGGCTGAAAAAGAAGTAGGTCAGGCTGCCCAGGATCACGCCGGCCGCGACGAAGCTCGCGGTCCCCCAATAAGCCTGCCAGCCGCCGGTTTCGGACGGAAAAAGCCGGTTGCCTGCCAGCCAGCCGTGGAACAGGAAATACGCCAAAGCCAGCGGAATCCCGACCCAGGCGGTCCAGGGTATGAAAAGCCCGACAGCCGCTGCTGCTGTCAAGACAGCCGAAATCCGGGTATACTTTCCTGGTATTGAGGCGATCATCGACCTTATTGTAGCACATGCGCCGCTATGTTTTTCCTCAACCAAGCTTATCCGGAAAAATGGAACCAGCAGATCAGATTGCTGCCGACGGACCGCCTGCTGGCCAGGACGGTCATTCCGCTTATTCCGGGCTGGGTCAAGCCGAATCACCTCACGCTGCTCCGGATCTTCCTGATCATACCGGTGCTGCTCCTGTTGTCCGCCGGTAATTATGCCTGGGGCGTGTCGCTCTTCTTGTTCGCGGCGTTCACCGACGCTCTCGACGGAGCGCTCGCCCGCGTCCGGCGCGAGATCACGGAGTGGGGGATCGTGTTCGATCCGGTCGCCGACAAGCTGTTCATCGGCTCCGTGCTGTTCGTCATCGTGCTCCGGTACATCAATTTTTATCTCGGCGTCTCACTGTTGGCCGTGGAGGCTTTCGTCATCGTCTTCGGTTGGTGGCGGATGCGGCGCGGCGTCATCGAGCCGGCGAATTTCTGGGGCAAGGTCAAGATGGCTTTCGAGGTCGCTGGCGTGCTGCTGATCCTCGTCGCCTTGTGGTTCAGGGTTGATCTGCTGGCTGATCTGTCCGCCAGCACGCTGGCGCTGGCGCTGATCTGCGCCCTGGTCAGTGTTTACACCCGGATCAAATGAAACCCGGTTCGCACCACTGGTTCGCTTCGGTTCTCGCGGCAGCGGCGCTGGCCGCGGCCTATTCGTTTCTTATCTGGTCGGCGCCGGCGCGATATATTTCTCCGGATGAGAACGCCAACGGTTTTTTTTCCGCCGTGCTGGCGGCAGAGGGGCGGCTGTGGCGCGCCGAGCCGTTGAATCTGCTGGCGCCCGGACTGATCCATCCGCGCAGCGTCAAGGTCGCGGGCGATACTTTGTTGCCGGGCGGTTTTCTCGGCCTGCCGGTGATCTATGGCCTGGCGGGATCCGTTTTCGGCGTGCGGGCCATTCCCTGGTTCACGGCGATTCTGGCCGCGCTCGCGGTATTGGCGTTCGGCGGTCTGATCAGCGGTCTTTTCGGACGGCGCGTCGGCATCGCGGCCGCCTGCTTGCTCGCGGTCAACCCGGTCTGGTGGTATGAAGCCAGCCGCGCGCTCATGCCGAATACGTTGTTCGCGTCTCTGCTGATCTTCGGCGCGTATTTCGCCGCGGTTCGTCCGATCGCCCGCCATCGGGCGGCCGGCGCGGCTCCAGATCCGGCCGTGGTCGATTGGGGATTGGCCGGACTGTTCTTCGCTCTCGCCGTCGCCGTGCGGATGTCGGAGATCTACTGGCTGGCCATCGCCACGCTCGCACTACTGCCGTTCGTCTGGAAGAAGCTCAGCCCACGGCCGTTCGCCGCCCTGATCATCGTCGGCGCGCTGGCTCTGGCTCCGTTCATTTTTCTGAATCAGGTCTTTTACGGCGATTGGCTGGCGAGCGGCTATGCCTCGTCCTTGGGCGAGGATTCCGGCGTGACGCTGCCGGCTGGCCGCGGCGCGGCCTTGATCGGTCCGCTGCAGCCGTATTTGTTCCCCCTGGGATTCGCGCCGCGCACGGCCGGAAATAATTTTTTGGTTTACGGCTTGGAATTTTTCGGCTGGTGGACGATTCTGGTCCTGCTGTCTTTGTTAGCTGGCGGCATCACGTTGGTTTCGTCTGCGCGCCGCGCAGCGGATCAGGATGAACCGCGCGGTCCGGCGGCGGCCTTCGCGGCCGCGGCTCTGGCCGTCACGGTTTGGCTGATCCTGTTTTATGGCAGCTGGAGCATCCAGGACAATCCCGATCCTGCGGCGGTGACCATCGGCACGTCCTATTTCCGCTATTGGCTGCCGATCTTCATCCTGTCGGTCGTGCCGGTCGCTTGGGCGGCCGCGAGACTTTTGGACCGGCTGAAAGGTCTCTGGCGTCCGGTGGTCGGCACGCTGGCCTTGGCCGTTCTGGCGGTTGTTTCCGCCTGGACGATCTTCAACGCTCCTCAGGAGGGATTGCTTGCCATCCGCCGCAATCTGCAGCGCTATGACGCGGAGATCGGCCAGGTGTTGGCCGCGACCGAAAAGAACGCGCTCGTGGTCGTGGACCGCGCCGACAAGCTGATCTTTCCGGAGCGCGCGGTCATCTATCCGCTGCGGAGCGCCGCGACCTATGCCGCGCTGCCGCGTCTCGTTGCGGCGGTGCCGGTGTATTATTACGGGATCACCTTGCCGCCGCGGGATCTCGAATATCTGCGCGCGTCGAAGCTGCCGCCGCTCGGTCTCACGATCGATCCGGTCGTTTCTTTCGAACAGGAAACCTTGTACGTCTTCAGATCGCTCATCCGGCCATGAAATTGCCTGATTTTCGTCTCTACTCCATCGCGCTCAGGATCGCCGCGGCCAGCGCGGTCGCGGGCTTCCTGTTGTTCCTGATCGGCCGGGCGTTCCTGCCGGTCTCGTCGCTCGCGATCACGACCGATCTCGTCCGGTTGGCGCCGTACGTATCGGCGCCGCTGCCGCCGGAACGTCTGGCGCCGGTCGTCGCCGATGCCGAGGTCGGCCGGCTCGTGCCGCTCGCCGGCAGCCCGGTCTATCTGGATCTCGCGGCGCCGACTGATTTCGATCGCGTGGCGGTCGAGGTCAGATTCACGAATCTCGGCAACGCGCTCCTGGAGATCGGCGCGCTGGCTTCGAACATCGACGATCAGTATGATCTGCGGCCGGCTGACGCGCCGCTCTTGGATTCGCTGTCCTGGAACCGCCTGGCGAGCGGGCGCTTGGCGGTCCTGGAAAAGGACCAGCGTTACGTTTCAGTCGACGCTTTCTTCTCTTCGCCGCCGCCAGTGGAACAGGTCGCGGCTTATCGGACTAGCGCGCAGCTGCCGCTCCGGATCGCCGGTTATGAGCCGCGCTCTGAGGTCCGCAGCTTCGAAACGTCGCTCCGCGGCCGGCATCGCCTCTATACCTACATCAAGAACGAGCCGCTCAATTTCACTTTTCAGATCCAGGACATGAATCGCCAGGCTGGCGCCGATCCGGTCCTGATTTCGGTCTACCGCCCCGGCGAGTCCGAACCTCTGGCCCGCGCCATCCTCGACGACGACGGCGACACGACTGACGATCAGAGGTCGATCGGACTCCGGTCAGTCGCGGTTTCGCTGACCGATCCGGAGGAGAGCGTCTATCAGATCGAGGTCACGGCTCCGGCCGACATCTTCATCAGGAAGATCCTGACGCCGCAGCGCAAAGTGGTCTTCGCGAGCAGACTCTATCTCGGCGATCATGTCGGTTACAGCGATCGGACCGCGCCGCTCACGGTCCTGACCGACGGTCTGAGCTTGACCGCCAAAACTTCGCATGCCGAAGGCCTCCAAGAGCTGGCGGTCGGCGGCGCCGCGCTCGCGGTCGCTGAACCGAACGCGGTCTACGCGCGGCGGCTGCATTCCGCTGGTCTCGCCACCGTCGTTTCGCCGAAACGCGATATCCTGCTTGAGACCGAGGGAGTCTTCGCATTTTCCGCGGCCGATTATTTCACGCCGTTCCCGCTGGTCATCGGCTGGGATACGACCGCTGCCGATCTCGAAACCCGGGGCATACGGTATGTCCTGACCGAGTATGAGACGCCGCGGCTCGAAGGGTCGCTCAAGGTCGCGCGCGCCGAATTCGCCGCCGCGAGTCTGGCCAGCGAACCCGGCGGCGATCATCGTTTCGTCCTGTCCGCTCCGGGCGTCGCCGCGGCGAATCAGGAACTCCGGATCGCTTCGGTGAGGTTCATCCTGAGCCGCGACGCGGGCGGCGGCCGGGGTTGGTGGTCGAGGCTGGTCCGGCTGTTCGAGCCGGGCCGCGGGTCGGCGCCTCTGGTCCTGCCGCAGGGCGATTCTTTCGAGGAAACCGTGGAGAAATAACTTTTATGGATTTTTTGTCTGTCTGGCACAAGAAGATCGTTCCGGCGGCGCCGTATCTTTCCGAATTCGGCGCGGTCGTCTTCACGGCGGCGGCGATCTTCGGTTTTTTGGCCGCGGTCGGCGAATTCCTGGAGCCGGGTTTCGCCATCAACTACGTTTCGCCCAAAGGCCTGCTCGCCGTCCTGGCCGCGAGCGGCGGCCTGGCTCTAGTGCCCGGCCGGCCGGTCCGGATCCCCAACCGAGCAGCCGATCTGCGCCGCCTCCTGCTTGCGGCCGTGATCATCATTGGTTCGGCCGCGGCCGCGTGGTATTATTTCGGTTCCTTGCCGCAGTCCCGGATCTGGCTCATGGCGGCGACCGCCGTCACTGTCGGCGCCGTGCTGCGGTGCGCCGCGTCGCGGCCGGGAACCGGCGCTACTAACGGATAATGATCGCCCCGCTCATATGGAAAACTGCATTTTTTGCCGGATCGCGGCCGGAGAGATACCCGCGTTGAAGGTCTACGAGAACGACGCGCTCGTCGCTTTTCTCGATATCCAGCCGGCCAATCCCGGGCATACGCTGATCGTTTCGAAGCGCCACTATCCGACGCTGGCTGACACTCCGGATGAGGAGCTGGGTCCGCTGTTTGTGGCCGCCAAGATGTTGGGCAAGTCGGCCGCGGCCGCGGTCGGCGCCGGCGGATTCAATATCATCGTCAATAACGGTCCGGTCGCCGGCCAGATCATCCCGCATGTCCATATCCACGCCATCCCGCGGTTCGAGGATGACGGCCACCGGCACTGGTCCAAGAAATCCGTCTCGCAGGAAGAGATGGTAGAGATCGCCGGCAAGATCGCCGAGTTGAGCCGCTGATCCAGGGGCAAGATACTGGTCGCCGGCGGCGCCGGCTTAGTCGGCTGAAGACGATGATTCAAAAAGACAACTGAAAACCGGCCGCGAGGGCCGGTTTTTCGTACCGTTCATTTGGCCGCGTCGGATCCGAAATACTGTTCGATCTCATTCCGCGATCCGTCGATGATCTCGACGATCGTCCGGAATTTTTGCCGCAGCGTCTCGGGCAGATCGGTCCGGGCGGCGATGAGCGCGTTCAGCCGGCCGACGGCTTCCTCATGCCTGAGTCCGCCTCGCTGGCGGGAGGCTTGGTACTTGTCCACGACCGCCAATAACTCAGCTTCTTCCAGGATCTCCAGCGCGTGCGTTTCCGCCGGCTGCTTGGCCAGTTCCAGCCGGGCCGGATCCTGATCCTCGAATAGATGGTGCGAGGCCGCGATCTTGACCGTGTCTTCGTCGATGTCTGGCCCGATCTCGGACGCGAGCAGTTCGTGGGTCCAGCCGGCGTGGCGCCGCCAGAAAGCGATCATGGCTTCCTGATCCGGATCGATGCCGGCTTTTTGCAGTTCCGAAATGATCGCCGCTCCGTCCGGCAGCTGCTGCGCAGCGACGTAATCGCGGATCGTCTGTTTTTGGCCGCCGGGGACGGCGGCGAACGGGTGTTTCGGCGGGATGAAGAGCCGGTGGACGGCGTCGTGGAAGCCGGTCTCAACGCCCGGTGGTCCGGATTTGCCGATGTCATGGAGCACGGCCGCCCGCATCAGGCGCTCCGGCCCCGTGTCGGTCAGATCCAGTTTCTGGCGCAGCGGCCCGTAGAGGGTCCGGATCATCTGGGCCATGACCCGGCTGTCCTCGAAGTGCGAGCCGAGTTCGGCCAGGCGCGAATTTATTTCCGGATGCCGGCGCAGATCAAGTCCGATCTCGAGATAAGCGATCTTTTCAGCGACGATCTCTCGCGCGGCTTCTTTTAGCCAGCCGTCGTCCTGATGTTCAGCGCCGGAGCCGCCAGGCCGAGAATCAAAAGTCATATGCTGACATTGTGGCAAAATCCCGCTCATCGCGCCAGTCGGCGCGCGCGGTTCAGCCGCCGCCGCGGCTCTCATTCTTATCCGTCCCGTTTCGTTTGACAGCGCCGGACGACGGCGATAAAGTGCCGCCAGCTCATTTCTCAACATACAGGAGGGCATCATGGAAACATTGCTGCTCGTGTTCGCTGGTCTGATAGTGGCGCTGCTTGTCTTTTCGCCCAGTGGCGGAAGAGGCGGAAGGTGTCATATTAACTTGGAGAACCTGCCGCTTCTCGCCTATAGAGTTCTTTGCAATTCCGGCGGTTCGCTGCCGGAGGCCGAGTTCGTCAGCAAGTTGAAAGTACAGATCGACCTGCAGCGCGTCGGTTTACTGCAGACCCGCGCCGGCAAGGCCAGAGAGGTCCTCAAGGAGCTGCTCGACACTGGCAGCGTCGTCAGGCTCGACGACGGGGAGACCTACACGATCGTGAAACCGCTGGCCTTTTTTAACGCGGCGGGTGTCAAATTCGTGGAGTTCTCACTGAAAGCCTCCGGCCGCGGCATGGACTTCAGATATTTTTAGCCGCGCCAGCCGTTCAGTCCTCTTTGACCGCGCTTCACACGCGGTTTTTTGTAATCCGGTAACAGGGTCTGGATCGAGGGTTGAAGTCTCTTGAAAACCGCGCCGCCGCGGGTCCAGCGTTGACAGCGTTTCGTCGCGGCTATAGATTATCAGCAGTTCTTTCCATCAGGCTCAGCAACTAACTGTAGGAGGTAGCTGATGACAAGCGGTATAAGTCCCAAAGCGCAAGCGTTTGAGTTTTTGGCCGCTTCCGGCGGCTTGCTGGCCGAGAAAGATCTGCTCCGCCGGTTGTGCCCGCGGATACAGGCTCAGTATCGCGCCTGGTATCAGACCCGGACCGCTTGCGCCAAGCGGGCGATCGAGGAGCTGATCGGCTCGGACTGCGTCGCTCGCGGCCCTGACGACTGGCTCAGCATCGTCGGCCCTTTGACGGTGCCTTTGTTCGGGGGAGGACGCGTCTTCGAGTTGTCGCTCCATCCGTCAGGCCGCGGTCTGCGAATTCGCCGCTGTTAACGCCAAAAGTTCTCCGTTGACCGCGCTTCGTGCGCGGTTTTTTTATTTTGACAGCCGGGGCGGCGGCCGAGATGCCGGCCAGGGCTATTTGACGTTGCGCCAGCCGACTGTTAATCTGCGGCCGGCTCTTTTCATTGGAGGAAACAGGCATGAAAACCGTCGAAACAGGCATCCCCGGACTCCTTGTAGTCGAACCGCAGGTCTTCGGCGACGAACGCGGCTGGTTCATGGAGACGCATCACGCGTCGAAATTCGCCGCGCTCGGCATCGAGCCGGTCGTCCAGCAGATCAACCAGAGCTTCTCGACCGCCGGCGTCCTGCGCGGACTGCACTTCCAGTCGCCGCCGCAGGACCAGACCAAGCTCGTTCGCTGCATCCGCGGCCGGCTCTTCGATGTCGCGGTCGATATCCGCGCCGGCTCGCCGACCTTCGGCCAGTGGTTCGGCGTCAATCTCTCGGCCGACAACAAGAAGATGCTCTACGTGCCGAGCGGCTTCGCTCACGGCTTCTACGCTGCGACCGATTGCGAGCTTCTCTATCTCTGCGGCAAGTCGAATTACGACAAGTCCACGGAAGGCGGCCTGGTCTACGACGACCCCGCGGTCGGCATCGGCTGGCCGTTCGCGGGCCGTGAGCCCCAGGTGAATCCGCGCGACGCTTCTTTTCCGACACTCGACCAGCTGCGGACGCCGTTCGTCTTCAGCCGCTGAGGAGGCACGCATGAAAGTCCTGATCTTCGGAGCCAAAGGCAATCTCGGGCAGGAACTCGTCTCCGTTTTCGCCGCCGCCGGCCACAGGGTCGTCGCGCTCGATCGCGAGGACCTGGATGTCCTCGATACCGCGGCTTTGCGCCGGCGCATCCTCGATGAGCATGCGGACGCGATCCTGAACGCCGTCGCCTGGAACGATGTCGATGGCGCGGAGGATCCGGCCAAGCGCCCGCTCGCTTTCAAGTTGAACGCCGAGGTTCCCGGAGTCATGGCCGCGGCTGCGGCCAAAACCGGAGCGCTGTTCGTGCATTACAGCACGGACTATGTGTTTGCCGGGACCAAGCCCGAGGGCTACGCGGAAGACGACGCGCCTGACCCGATCTCCGCCTACGGCGAGAGCAAGCTGGCCGGCGAAAAAGCCGTCTGGGCCGCCAGCGGACGCCTCTACATCTGCCGCTTGTCCAAGATCTTCGGCCGTCCCGGCGTCTCGGATCTCTCGAAGCCCAGCTTCGTCAGCATCATGCTGAAGCTCGCCGCGACCAAGCCGGAGCTCGCCATCGTGGATGAGGAGGTCGGCTGTCCGACCTACACGCGCGATATCGCCGCGGCGACCGAATGCCTGCTCGCGAGGAATTTTCCGCCCGGCATCTACCATCTGGTGAATGCCGGTCCGGGCGTGACCTGGTACGGATTCGCGGAAGAGTTCTTCGGCCTGCGCGGCGTGCAGACGCCCCGCAAGCCGGTCTCCGCCGCGCTTTTTCCGAAGCCGGCCCAGCGGCCGAAGTTCGCGATGCTGCTCAACACCAAGTTCCCGCCGCTGCGCCAGCGGCTCGCGGCCTTGCGTGACTTCTTCGAAGCTAATTCCGATCTCGTCTGAGGGATTGAAATAGGCTATCCCGGATCATCTTGATCCGGGATTTTTTTATATGAATACGGAGAGTGCGGGAGTGTTGGAGTGTTGGAGACCTGACAAAAACTCCGTCTCTCCTGCACTCCGTCACGTCGCTCGTGAGCGACATGGCCCCGCATCTCCAGCACTCCAGTACTTCCGCACTCCAGCACTCCAGCACTCTCACAACTCCCCAACTCCGTCACGTCGTTCGCGAGCGATGTGGCTCCGTATCTCCGTCTCTCCCTGACTCCCATACTTCGCTTTCCTTGACATCTTTTAACAGTTTGCGGTAAGCAACCGGCGTTAATTCATCCGACGGCAACGCCAGTGTCCGGCCAGGGGATGCGCCGGGAGCCAGCTGTGCCGCCATCACTTCCATTTTATGGGCCCTCCTCGTCAGCCCTGTGCCAGTTTGCGGCCGGAACGGTCCCGGTCGTTCGCGCCTTTCCCCGGCGCGCGGGTCAGCATTCGGCCGTGGCGTTTCATTTCGCGGCCTGATGGCGTCGCGACCCTGACCAACGTCTACGAAGCCGCCTTCGAAGCCGACCGCTGCAGCTTCGGCGTTCATCACGCGTCGCGGCCGCTGCCGCTCGCGGCCATGCCTGTCGGAACAGGACCGGCGATCCTCATGAACGCCGGTTTTTTGTTGGTCGCCGATGAACCGTTCGAAGCGGCGAATCCGGCCTACCATCTGCAGATCCGCGGCGGCTGGCCGATCGGATTGCATTCTAATGGTCGCACCGCGCTCGTGGAGCACGCCGGCCGCCTGCGTCCGCTTTTCGTGCCGGCTCGGGGTTGGCTGGCCGTCGGTTCGGAACGTCTCGATTGGGTCGGCTGCCGCGAACCGGATCCGCCGCCGGACGTAGCGCTGGCTTTCGGACCGCAGGATCAGGGGCTCGTGCGCGACAACTCCGGCATCCGGCTCGACCGGTCGCGGGCCGCAGCGCCAGCCCGCCAGGGCCGACTCAACGTGGCTTTTTGCTGCCGGGACGGCCGTCCGGAAGTCGCCGCCATCACGGACCAAGCCGTTCCGATCCTCGGAGCGGCTTTTATCATCCAGACGCCGGCAGCCACGGCCGCCAAGCTGCGCGTCGGCGACCCGGTCGTTGATTGGCGCATCGGCCAGCTCGCGCCGGACAACGCCTCAGGTGCCGTGACCGTGAGCGTGGAACTGCTGGTTGATCAGGACCGGATGCTCGCGGCTCTGGAACGCGAGCGCGCCGTGATCACGCGGCGGGCGGCTGACGATGAGCCATATTTCGCGGCGCGTTTCGGCCAGAAAGCGCGTACCTGCGTGATCGAGGATGAGGCCGGCCGCGTTTTCTTCCTGCTCTTCGACGCGCGGCCAGCCCAGCCCGGCCAGCGCGGCCTCACGCTGCTCGATCTGGCCGCTTACGTGCAGGAACATCATCAGGCTCGCTGGGCCGTGGTCTGCGACGGCGGCCAGTCGGCGCGGCTGTGCGGCAGCCGTGCTTCGGGCCGGCGGTTTTCCTTCGGCAACCGCCACTATCTTGACCTGACCGGCGCTGCGCCGCGCTGGAACGGGGCGTCCGGCCGCGCCGTGGCCTCGGCGATCTTCGGCGGTCCGGCGTGAACGGCCGGAAATTTGCATGTTTCTTAAACTGTCAGCATTCTTAATACTAGTATGATCAAAAATATCAACAGACCGGCGGCGGAGTTCGTGCTGCTGGAGGAACAGGAAACGACACTGGACCGGCCGGTCGGACTGGACGGCATTTCCGTCAAAGGCAAGCCTTGCCGCGCCGAGATCCTGCCGGCCTCGGCCGGCCACGGCGTGGTTTTTGACGTGGCCGGAGTGCTCGTACCGGCGACCCTCGCGGCCGTCGTTCCCGGATCGCTCCACACCACCGTCATCGGCGCCGCGGGCGCGACCGTGCGGACCGTCGAACATCTGCTGGCCGCCTTCGCCGGACTCGGCCTCGATAACGCGCTTATCAAGGTCGGCGCTGACGGCATTCCGTTCCATGATTTTTCGGCGCAATATTTCGCCGAGCGCCTGGCGTCCGGCGGCCGGCGCGCGCTGGAAGCGCGGCGGCAGGGCATCAGGATCAATGAACCGATCAGCTTCACCGAAGAAGACGGAGCTCGCGAGGTCGCGTTCCGTCCGTCCGTCGCCGGCCGCGCGATCGCGGAAGCGATCACGGAATTTCCCGCGCCGGTCGGCCGACAGATCGCGCGCTTCGTTCATGGCGAGACGGATTTCAGCCAGGAGGTCGCCTGGGCCCGGAGTTTCGTGCGCACGCCGCTCGACGCCGCCGGCGATAAATGGTCGCGCGTGCGCCGGATCTTTCCCATGCTGCCGGACGATCCGGCCAAGTCGCCGCTCATCGCTTTTGACGGCAACGGCTACCTGACGCCGCTCCGCCAGCCGGACGAACTCGGCCGCCACAAGCTGCTGGATTTTCTCGGCGATTATTTCCTGCTCGGCCGGCGCGTCATCGGCGAGGTTAGACTGCTCAAGCCGGGCCACGCGTTCAATGTCGATACCGCGCGGCGGCTGCTTGAGCTGGCTTCGGCAGCCGGTCGAGGCTGAAGTCCCGCGGCGACAACTTGGCTGAATATCGAAAAAAGCCCGTCGGTCTTGCCGGCGGGCTTTATGGTGAGAAGGAACAAGAGTCTTGCGGTCGGAGCTGATCTGACCGGCTGCTAAAGATTGACCACCAGGCGGAAACCGACGGTCGGAGCCCGCCCGGCGACGTCCGCGAGGCCGCGGCGCTGGACGCCGGCCGAGTGTTTGCACAGTTTCCAGTCGCCGCCTTTGACGATGCAGTACGCGCCGTCCGACGCGGCGCCGAGCGATCCGGGCGCGGCGTAGTGGCCGAGGGTCAGCTGCTGGACGTTGCCGACGATGTGGCAGAGGCCGCACCAGTTGAGTCCCAGGCTGGCGTCGGCGGCTTCGAGCGGGCCCGCGACGCCGGGGCCGCGCGTCCGGCAGCGGCTGCGGTCCGGTTCGTCGCCCCAGGGGAACTCGAGTCCGTACGGCGCGGCGGCGAACAGCCACTGCGCTTCGGTCGGCAGGGCCGCGGCGACGCCGAGCCGACTCGCGGCCGCGGCGGCGAAATCCAGAGCCTCGAGATAAGTGACGTCCGTGACCGGATGGCCATCGAGCGGCGAGGTCAGCGGCCGGCGATGCTGCGGTTTGAACCGTTCGAATTCGGCGTTGGTCACGCAGCACCGGGCGATCCAGAAAGGTCCGACCAGTAGTTCGCGAACCGGCGTCTCGTTGCGCCGGAAGCCTTCGAAACGGCAGGGCAGGGGACGGTCGGTGCCGAGCCGCACTGGTCCGCCGGCAAGATGAACGAAACCGAGGTTCGAGAGCAGATTGTCGATGAGTGTCATTTTTTCTCCTTTTTGTTTTTGGCCGTTGTCGCGGGGCAGGGAACGCCCGGCGGCAGGCGGCACGATAAGCTTTTAAAAAATGCTGTCAAGAGTTTTGTTGTTTCAGCTTCGATCCGGCAGCGGTTGACAAAGCGGCCGCGCCTGCTAAGTTGGGTGGCAGCTGCGGACGTTCTTTCACATGCCAACCTGGAGGTGCCGCGTGGCCATCACTACGATCCTGTCCGATCTCGGCAACGTCGTCGTGGATTACGACAATCAGAAGATGTACGAGTCCTTCGCCGCCCTGTCCGGCAGGAAACCGGAGGATGTCGAACGCATCCTGTTCGGCTGCGAGGCTGACGAGAGCTATCTCATCGCCCGCTATTCCCTGGGTCAGATCAACTCCAGGCAGTTCCATTGCGCTTTCATGCACGCGCTGGGATTGTGCGGTTCGCAACGTGCCCATCAGGTCTTCATGACGGCTTTCTGCGACGTCTTTACGCCGAACCGGCAGGTGATCGGACTATGGCGGCATTTGCGCCGGCAGGGGATCACGCTCACCGCGGTTTCGAACATCGAGCAGCTCCGGCATATCTGGTTGAAGCATTTGGACATCATGAAGCTTTTCGATCATGAGGTCGTGTCGTACGTCGAAGGGCTACTCAAACCGTCGGAGGAATTCATGGTCCGGGCACTCGATCTTTCCGGCGCTATGGCCGAGGAAACGGTCTTCATCGACGATATCGCCGCCAACCTCGTGCCCGCGGCGAAGCTCGGCATCCACACGCACTGCTATCGCGACTTCGACAAGCTCGTTGAGTTTCTACAAGGTCTCGGTCTGCCGGTAGGCTGAGTCTTATCCCGAACTTCGGTTCGGGATTTTTTTGTTTAGGTTCTGGCAGACGGAATACCTGCGGATCCGTGGTATTAAAGCATGAACTTCAGCTGTTCGACGTCTATTTTGTCGGTTCCGCCGGTTTGCGCTAAGCTTAAAGCCATCTATGAAAGCACTCATCACCGCCGGCGGCCGCGCCACCAGGCTTCGGCCCATCACTTACACCATCAACAAACATCTCATCAGCCTGGCGAACAAGCCGATGCTGTTTTACGCTATCGAAAAGATCGCCGAGGTGGGCGTGAAGGAGATTGGTATCAATATTAATCCGGGCGACACAGAGATCCCCAAGGTGGTCGGCGATGGCAGCCGCTGGGGCGTGAAGATTACTTACATCGAGCAGACCGGCGGTCCCAAAGGCCTGGCCCACATCCTCAAGATGGCACAGTCATTTTTAGGCGACGAGCCGTTCATTTTCTATCTCGGAGACAATATCATCCTCGGCAGCATCAGCCGCTTCGTAGAGAAGTTCAGGAAAGACAAGGTCAATGGCTTGTTGGCGCTCTCCAAGGTCAAGGATCCGCAGCGGTTCGGCGTGCCGGAATTGAAGGATGGACGCATCGTTCGGGTGGACGAAAAGCCGGCTCATCCCAAGAGCGATTACGCCGTCACCGGCATCTATGTTTACGACAACACTGTTTTCAATGCCGTCGACGCCATCCAGCCGTCGGCCCGCGGCGAGTACGAGATTTCCGACGTTCACACCTGGCTCATCGAGCATGGTCACTCCATCGGCTACGAGGAGATCACCGGCTGGTGGAAGGATACGGGCAAGCCGGAGGATCTGCTCGAAGGCAATCAGCTGCTGCTGACGGAATTGTCGCCGGCGGACGCTAAGATCGAGTCCGAGATCCCGGATGGCGCGGTGGTTCAGGGCAAGGTCGCGATCGGCAAGAACTGCAAACTTGGTACCCGCGTCCTGATCCGCGGACCGGTGGTTATCGGCGTAGGTTGCGTCATCGAGAACAGTTACATCGGCCCCTACACGTCCATCGGCAACAACGTGGAGATCTACAATACCGAGATCGAGCATTCCGTCATCTTCGACGATACCGACATCAATTGCTCCCGCCGAATCGTGGACAGCCTGATCGGGCAGAACGCCACCATAGTTTCTTCGAACTCGTCGCTGCCGCTCGGCCACAAGCTCATCATCGGCGACAACGCCGTCGTGGAATTATAGAGTGATAAGCCAAAATTTGGCTCAACCAAGCTCCGCCTGACCCGCGGGGCTTGCTTTTTTGCGATATTCATCTTAAGTTGATCTGTTCTTTACAACCCCGTCGCGGAGGTGGAACGTGAAAGCTGTAAAAAAGAATGTCGCCGCTCGCCAGGCCAAGCCTGAAAAATGGGTCATCTGTTTCGATCTCGACGATACGCTCCTGCCGACGAATTTCCGTTATCATGAGGCGTCGTGGAAATGCGGCTTGATCATCGCCCGAGCCTTGGGCACGACCAGCGTGTCGCCGCTCGAGATCATCCAGCTGCAGTCCAGGATCGACGAGGAGCTGCTCTCGACCTACGGTTTCCAGATCGAGCGCTTTCCGCAGAGCTGGGTCCGGACCTACGAGTATTTCTGCGACCGGCTCGGCGTCGAGCCGAATGCGGCGGTGAGCGCCCGGCTCTACAACACCGCGAGCCATTTCAAGTACGGGCCGTTCCGGTCTTTCGCCGGCATGAAAGCGCTGCTCCAGCGCCTGCGCCGGTCCGGCTGCCGCCTGCATCTGATCACCATGGGCGTCGATCATCTGCAGCGCCGCAAGGTCCGGCAGGCCGGACTCGAAAAATGTTTCGAGACCATCCAGATCACGGCCCGCGACAAGCGATCCGCGATGGCCGAGATCCTGAGGCAGGCCCAATCCCGGCCGGTGATGATGGTCGGGGACTCGCTCAAAAGCGATATGCGGCCCGCGAAAGAACTCGGGATCACGACCGTCTGGATCAGCCATCCGTTGCAGGATCCGTCCGCCGTGAAACCGGATCATTCGATCCGCAGCGTGCACGAGCTGCCGAAGCTGCTCGAAAAGCTGCCGGCGGCGCGACGCGGCAAAAAGCGATACTGATGCGCAAAGACCGGCTTCATAGCCGGTCTTTTTTGCTGTGCGTTCCGGTTCGGCGGCGGGCTGAGCGCTACAGATCCTGCTCGTATAATCCGCGGCGGTTGCCCGCGTTGCCCAGGTACCAGAGCAGTTTGCCGGCGTTGTCGATGGTCAGATTATCGCAATCGGCGAGCGGCGACAGGTCGTGGACGTTCCGCTGATCGCGGCCGTCGACCTCGATCGTCTTGAGTCCGGCTGCTGTGGCGTAGATGATGTTCTGGCCGCCCGGATGCCAAAGGCAGTCGTTGATCCGCGTGCTGAGACGGGTCACGACCTCGCGCTGTCCGGTTCCGGGGTCGAAGACTGAGATCTCAAAATCGTTCCATAACAGCAGACGCCCGCCATCCGGCTTTTCCCAGCGTATCCGGTCGGCGGTGAACGGTCCGAAAGCGCTCTTATTCTTGAGATCAATGAGATGCAGTTTGCCGCGGTCAAGGTCCTTGATGACGAGCCAGCGCCCGGACGCTTCCAGGAAACGATATTTACCAGACTGGAGGGTGACGATCGATTCCGGCGCATCCCCGGTTCCGGTGCCGGCGTCGAGCAGGACGGCGGCCGCGGGATCGGTTCGGAGCAGATAAAGCGCGCCGTCGGACTCGATGGCATCGGCGAAGTTGGCGTCGCCGTACAGAGGACTGATCGTCCCGTCAGCGGCGTTAGCGCTGAAAATTCCGGACGCGGCCGCGAGGATCACCCGTTTGCCATCCGCGGACCAGCGCGCGCCGTGCGCGGCCACGAGTCGGTTTTTCGTCTCGGCGAGCAGCAGTGGCTCCGAGCCGTCGGCTGGATAGACCATGATCTCGGTCCGGCCGTCATCCGCGAGTCCGGTGAAGAGGATCCGTTCGCTGTCCGGCGACCAGTTCAAGTCGATCGCGGCAAAACGGCCGGCGTCGAAGCGGGCGAGGGTCGTGCGGCGGTCCTTTGACCGGTCGGTGACGGAGAGTTCCGTCCAGCCGGCGGTCTCGCTGATCTCAGCCGACAGTTTCTGGCGGCTGTCGAAGACGATCCGGCTCAGCGGCCGTTCTTCGAGCAGTCGCGGATAGGAGTTCCGAATCAGGATCACTTTTTCGGCAAAGGTCGTCGAGCCGCTCCAGACCTCCAATTTTTTCTTCCAGGTGAAATAACCCGCCTTCTCCAGGCTGACCTCATATTCCTGCGGCAGCAGCCTGAAGACCGAGGCCGGGGTCGGTTCGGCGTAGAGCTCGCCGTTCAGCCTGATGGCCGCGCCCTCCGGCTGCGAATTCACCCGCAGCACGCCGGTCTTTTCGAGGCGCGCTTTCTTCCAATTATAACGGTAGCCTTTGGTCGCGAGGATCACGGTCGGAGCCGTGACGGCAAAAATAGCGAGGAACAGGATCAGGACCAGGCGGCGTTGTTTTAGGCTCATCATAAGCTTAATTCGTAGGCGTCAGGTTTTTTGCCAAATCACTTCTAGACAGGTATTATATCAGGTGGATACCTATGTCTACCAAGTCCAAAAGAATAATGAGACCGGCGCTTGCCAAAACGCCGATGACAGCCTGTCTGGCGCTGAAGCCGGCCGTTTCTCGGCTCGTCATCCGCGGTGGGCGGCCGCTCGACGGCGAGATCCGCGTCGGCGGCATGAAGAACGCCGTAACGCCGATCCTCGCGGCCACACTGCTCCTCACGAAGCCCTGCGTCCTCAGGAACGTGCCGCGCCTTTCGGATGTCGAACGGATGCTCGATATTCTGCGCTCGCTCGGCGCTTCTGTCGAGTGGTCGTCCGAACACGAGCTCGTGATCGACGCGACCAAAGCGGACATCAAGAAGATCGACTCCCGGACCGTGAAGAGCATGCGCTCGTCGATCCTGTTCCTGGGGCCGCTGCTCGCCAGGTTCAACCAGGTCGAACTGCCGGAGCCGGGCGGCTGCATCATCGGCAACCGGCCGATCGATACGCACCTCATGGCGCTCGAGGCGCTCGGCGCGGTTATTGAAAAAGAAGACAACCTCTATCGTCTGAAAACTTCCGGCCTGAAAGGGGCGACCATCGTCCTGCCGGAATTCTCGGTGACGGCGACGGAGAACGCCATGATGGCGGCGGTCACCGCGCGGGGCCGGACGACCATCAAGCTGGCCGCGGCTGAGCCGCACGTCCAGGACCTCGGCAAATTCCTGAATTCGGCCGGCGCCAAGATTCACGGACTCGGCACGCACACGCTCGTGATCGACGGCGTGGCCAAGCTTGCTGGCGCCGATCATACCGTGATCCCGGATCAGATCGAGGCTGGGACGTTCGCGGTGCTCGGCGGCCTGACCAAGGGGACCACGCGGATCACCGGCGTCGAACCGGAACACCTCGATCTCATCCTGTCGCTGCTGCGCCGCGCCGGGGTCCGGTTCGAGATCGAGCGCAACGCTCTGGTCATCGCCTCGCAATCCTCGCTGAACTCTTTCCGCCTGCAGACCATGCCGTATCCCGGCTTTCCGACCGATCTGCAGGCGCCGTTCGGCGTGCTGGCGACGCAGTGCGCCGGGACCACACTGATCCATGATCCGATGTTCGAGAGCCGGCTGGGTTACGTGAATGAACTCATCAAGATGGGCGCGAATGCCGTCATCTGCGATCCGCACCGGGTGCTGATCTCCGGACCGACGCCGCTTTATGGCCAGGAGATCCGCGGTCTCGATCTGCGCGCCGGAGCCACCCTCGTCATCGCCGGGCTCATCGCCCGCGGCGAGACGGTCCTGCATGGAGCCGAGATCATCGATCGCGGCTATGAGAATCTGGATGAACGCCTGCGCGCTTTGGGCGCGGATATCGTCCGGCTTTCCTGATCATCATCTATGAATAATATGGAACAATCATCGGCAACCCCGATTACGACTCCCGCGCCGAACGGCCGGATCGGAAAAAATTATCGTTCCGGCATCATCGCCGCCATCCTGTTGATCGGCGTTTTCGTCGGCGGCGTCGCTGTCGGCAGCGTGCGCGGCTCCGGCGCGATCTCGCCGGCCCTGAAGTGCGAGGACCGACTGGTCAATCGCGGGGTTAAGGGCGCGATCAGCGGCCAGGATGTTGATTTCAACGAATACTGGAATGTTTGGCAGATGCTCAAACAAAAGCATGTCTCCAAGAAGGCCACTGACCTGGACCTGTTTTACGGTTCACTGGCTGGCATGGTCAATTCATTGGGCGATCCTTATTCTGTTTTCTTCGATCCGAAATTCGCCAGTCAGTTCGCGAGCGAGCTTTCCGGTACTTTCGAAGGCATTGGCGCTGAACTGGGCGTCAAGAATGGCCAACCCACCGTCATCGCGCCGCTTCCGGGTACGCCCGCGGAAAAGGCCGGGCTCATGGCCGGCGACAAGATCCTGACCATCGATGGCGTGGACACCCTGAACATGGCGCTCGAGGACGCGGTCTCCAGGATCCGCGGCGAGAAAGGGACTACGGTCAAACTGCTCATCGGCCGCAAGGACTCTTCGGAGAACAAGGAGCTGAGCATCGTTCGCGGCACGATTTACGTGGAATCGGTCAAGTGGCGGCTGGAGAAGAAAGGTTCCCGGCGCGTCGGTATCATCACTATCTCCCGGTTCAATGAGGATACTACGGCCAAATTCCGCGAGGCCGTGCAGGCGCTGCTTTTGGAAGCGCCCGATGGCGTCATTCTCGATCTGCGCAACAATCCCGGCGGCTTCCTGGATTCCGCCGTTGATGTGGCCGGCGAATGGGTTTTCCACGATACCATCGTCAAGGAAAAGATGGCCGATGGCGAGATCATCGAAAACAAATCTTCCGGCATCGCTCGGCTCGCCGATCTGCCGACGATCGTGCTCGTGAATCGCGGTTCAGCCTCCGCTTCGGAGATCGTCGCAGGCGCTCTGCAGGACCATGTCAAAGCCCGGATCATCGGCGAGACCACCTTCGGCAAGGGTTCGGTCCAGGATTATACCGAGTTTCCGGACGGTTCCGCGTTGAAGCTCACAGTCGCACTCTGGCTCACTCCCAAGGACCGAGTCATCGACAAGGATGGCATTGAACCCGATGATATCGTCGTTCTGACTACCGAGGATTACGAAAACGATCGTGATCCGCAGCTGGATAGGGCTTTTGAGACGCTCTTTGCCCCGTCCGCGGCCGCCAGCGCGCCGGTCCCGGCCAAATCAGATCTCTCCGATCCGACTCCGGCGGCGCGTTGACGCTTAGCTTATGCCGGGTCGAACCGCCGCCAGAAAAAAAGACCGCCGGCCAGTGCGGCGGATCCGCACGGAGATCTCCGCCGGCGGGATCGTTTTCAAGCTGGCGCCGGGTGGAATATTGTTGGCGCTGATGCTCGATCCGTTCTCCAAATGGGCCTTCGCCAAGGGGCATGTCGAGAAAGGGGAGACGCCGGCTGAAGCCGCGGTCCGCGAGACTGGCGAAGAGATGGGGCTCAAAGATCTGCGCGTGATCGCGCCGCTCGGCAAGATCGATTTCTGGTTCCGCGACCGTTATCGTCCGGAGACCAAGGGAGTGCTCATCCATAAGTACGTCCATTATTTCCTGATGCAGGCTCCGGCTGACGCCAAGGGTCAGCCGCAGAAGAAGGAGAAGATCCGCCGCGTCATCTGGCTGGGGCTGCGGCAGGCGATCCAGCGTTCGAGTTATCGCGACGTGCTACCTGTCCTGAAGCGAGCGTCGGCTTACTTCCAGGACCGTCGTCCGATGTCACGGCCGACCGCAATTCCGGTCGAACGCGGAGCGAAGTGAGCCGTGATGAATGAAACAAAACACCGCGCTTGGAGGCGCGGTGTTTTTTCGCTATTCAGTCGGGGTTATTTCGCCGGGGTCACGTGGACGAAGCGGGCGTAAACCAGGCTGCCGTCGAATTTGCGGACCTTCTTGCGGCTGAAACTGACGATGCCGGCGGCACTGGCGAACAGCGTATCGTCGCTGCCCTTGGAGACGTTCTTGCCCGGGCGGAATTTGGTTCCGCGCTGACGAATGATGATCGCTCCAGTTTTGGCGAACTGGCCCTCGTAGAGTTTGACTCCAAGGCGCTGTGCTTGTGAATCCCGGCCTAATGATGTTGAACCGCCTGCTTTCTTATGTGCCATAACGTAGATTTCTTAAGCTCAAGTAAGAGGAGTATAGGCCCTTAGCCGCCTGCCGTCAAGAGGCGATGGAGCAGTGGAGGAGTTGGGGAGAGACGGAGCGTGGGAACATCGCCACTCCAGCACTCCAGCACTCCAGCACTCCAGCACTCCAGCACTCCAGCACTCCAGCACTCCAGCACTCCAGCACTCCAGCACTCCAGCACTCCAGCACTCCA
>JBAYFM010000014.1 GCA_041667185.1 Patescibacteria group bacterium
AGTGCTGGAGTGCTGGAGTGCTGGAGTGCTGGAGTGCTGGAGTGCTGGAGTGCTGGAGTGCTGGAGTGCTGGAGTGCTGGAGTGCTGGAGTGCTGGAGTGCTGGAGTGATTCATCACTCCCTGACTCCGTCACGTCGCTCGCGAGCGACGTGGCTCCGTCTCTCACAACTCCCTCACTCCTGCACTCCCGCACTCTCTAACTTTTCCACACCCCCCTTACCGCGCTGGTAATAAAAACCCCGCCGGCAGGGGCAGGGTATGGGTCGGACGGGGTTATTTTTTTGGCGTTGGCGCGGGGGCGGCCTCGGCCTTGATGGCCGCGCGCTCCGTTTGGATCTGTTTCAGCCAGAATTCGTATTGGGTATTCACTTGGTCCTGTTCGTTCCGCAGTTTGCTGAAGTCGTTGCGCAGACGGATCTGCTCGTCAACGATATACCAGGACCAGCGGGCCGCGCCGGCGGCGATGAATAGGGCGAACACAGCGATGATGATGGCCGCCACGGTCGGGGTCGGGATGACGTCAGCACTGTCTTTTTTGGAACAGAACCACATAGATATTTATGGTAAACATGTTAAGACTGAATTCACTTTAACATCTTTTGCCGCCGCAAACCAAGGGGATGGCTTATTTGAGAGTGAGAGAGTGCAGGAGTGAAGGAGTGAAGGAGTGTGGGAGTTTTTGTCGGGTCTCCCTAACTCCTGCACTCCCGCACTCTCCCGTTCATTGGACCATCCTTTTGACTCCGGACTCCGAAGGCGGTATCCTTGCTTTCGACTAACTTCGCCAATGTATGCATTATTCTCGCTTGTTCGGAAAAACCTCGAAGACCGCTCCGGCCGACGCTGATTCCGTGAACGCCCGCCTGCTCGTGCAGGGCGGCTTCATCGACCAGCTCATGGCCGGCGTCTATTCTTATCTGCCGCTCGGCTTGCGTGTGTTCGAGAAGGTCAAGAACATCATCCGCGAGGAGATCAACGCTATCGATGGCCAGGAGATCCTGATGCCGGCGCTCTTGCCCCGCGAGAACTGGGAGCAGACCGGCCGCTGGTCCGATCCGGGTCCCGAGGTGATGTTCCAGTTCAAAGGCCGCGGCGACAAGGACCTCGGTCTCGGTTGGACGCACGAGGAGATCGTCACGCCGCTCGCCAAGAAATTCATCCGTTCCTACAAGGACCTGCCGTTCGCTGTCTACCAGATCCAGGACAAGTTCCGCAACGAGCCCCGCGCCAAGTCCGGCCTGCTGCGCGGCCGCGAGTTCAGCATGAAGGATCTCTACAGCTTCCATCGCGACGAGGCTGATCTCGAAGCGTATTACGAACGGTCCAAGCAGGCGTATCTCAATATCTTCCGGCGCTGCGGCCTCAAAGCGCTCATCGTCGAGGCTTCGGGCGGCGCGTTCTCGAAATATTCCCACGAGTTCCAGGTGCTCACCGAGTTCGGCGAGGACATCGTCTATTATTGCGAGCAGTGCGCGTACGCCCAGAACCGCGAGATCAGCGAATATAAGGCTGGCGACAAGTGCCCCAAGTGTGGCGGCGCGATGCAAGAGGGGAAAGCGATCGAGGTCGGCAATATCTTCCAGCTGAAGACACGCTTCACCGACGCTTTCGATGTGGTTTACGATGACACGGACGGCGCCAAGAAGAAGGTCATCATGGGCTGCTACGGCATCGGGCCGTCGCGCGTGGTCGGCACGGTCGTCGAGCTGCATCATGACGACAAAGGCATCGTCTGGCCGAAGGCGCTCGCGCCGTTCGCGGTTCAGCTGGTGCTTTTGACCGCCAAGGATCCGGCCATGACCGCCAAGGTCAAGGTGGCCGCGGACCAGCTTTACGCCGAACTCGAAGCGGCCGGCATCGAGACGTTGTACGACGACCGCGAGGACGCCCGGGCCGGCGAGAAGTTCGCCGACGCCGACCTCATCGGCCTGCCTATCCGGCTGGTTATCTCGGAAAAGATGCTGGCTGCCGGCTCGGTCGAGTGGAAAGAGCGTACTGGGGCCGCGAGCGAACTGGTCAAGGCGTCCGACGTCGTGGCGAAAGCCGCGGAATTCATGAAATGATCCCGCTCAGGTGCGGAAACGATAAAAATATGGCCGGCTTCCCTTTCCGGGAGCCGGTTTCAGTTCCGGTTCACCCCCGCAGGTCTTGTAGCGCCCGCCCGAGTCGTGTATCATGGTGCGCGACCGTTAATTAGCCGCCTGAATTTTTCGGCGGAAACGTTCGGATCGTTCGCCGACTGACGCGTATGAAAAAAACCGCCAAGCGGTTCTGGAAATTGGGCCGCGAAGAATTCAATACCCAGTTCTTCGACATCACGCGCAAGAATACTTTGCTGGTGCGCGAAGGCAACAACCAATACAATCTGCTCGACCTCGTGAAGAAATACGGCAGCCCGCTCGAGGTCTTTTTTCCGTTCATTGTCGAGGCTCGCGTGCGGCGGCTCATCGACCTGTTCGGAGCCTACATCAAGATCCACGGCTACAAAGGCAAGTTTTTCTACCACTATCCGATGAAGGTCAACCAGAACAAGTCCTGCGTGCTGACCTTGATTTCCGAGGGCGCGAATCTCGAAACTTCGTCGGTGAATGAACTTTGGATCGTCAAAAGACTGTGGGAGGAGGAGCGGATCAATGGCAAGACGCGCGTGCTCTGCAACGGCCCCAAGACCGAAAAATATATCGCTTTGATCGATGAACTCGACCGCAAGGGTGTGGCCATCACGCCGATCATCGAATCCCTGCAGGAGCTCGAACAGATGAAACGTTATCGCGGCGAGGTCGGCGTGCGCGTGGACATGCAGGTCAAGGTCCGGTCGCACTGGGACAAGAAGTTCAATCATTTCGGCCTGGCCGAAACGGACCTGCTCCGGCTCGGCAAGATCAAGAATCTGGGACTGTTGTCGTATCATATTTCCAGCCAGATCGAGACCGTGGACGGGCTCGTCGCGCCGATCCGGCGCGCGCTCATGCTGTACGCCAAGCTGCGCGAGAAGAATCCTAAGCTCGACACCATCGATATCGGCGGCGGCGGGGGAGTGCCTTATGAGAAGCGGCAGTTCTATTCGGGCAAGACGGCCATCAATCGCATCGTCAAGACCTTCAAGACTGTCTGCCAGCGCCTGCAGATCAAGGAGCCGAACATCATCTGCGAGTGGGGCCGCTACGTGGCCGCGCCGTCGCAGGTGTCGCTGTTCCGCGTGCTGGGCGAGCGCTCGATCCATCCTTCGCTCGCGAAGAAGTGGTACGTCATCGACGGCAGCTTCATGAACGACCTGCCGGATACTCTGCTCGTCCATCAACGCTGGCACGTCGTGCCGGCCAACAATCTGGCTTCGCGGCGGCTGCAAAAGGTCTGGCTCTCCGGTTCGAGCTGCGACTCCGATGACAAGTACACCGCCGGCGGCGCTCACGTGGTCCTGCCGAAGCTTGAGGAGGACGAGGAGCAGTACATCGCCGTGCTCGACACCGGCGCTTATCAGGACGCTCTCGCGAGCCAGCATTGTCTTTTGGCCGGGCCGTCGAAGCTAGTCGCCGAGAACGGCCGTGTCTTCGTCGTCCGCAAACGCGAAACACCGGAGGATATCGGCCGCCGCTTCGGTTGGTAAATAAGCCTATTTTTAAAGGTGTCAGGCACTTTTAGCACCCCAAAAGTACCTGACACCTTTTGTGGATAAGTCGGTCTGGTTGTGGCGGCGGACAAGGTCGTCGGTTGTCTTTAAGGCTGGTCCGTATATACTGAATCTGATCGGGGTCAGGCGGTTTTTGACCAAGGAACAGAAAGAACATGAACCAGATGACAGCGCGACAATCTGACACGCACCGTCCGAACAGTGTTCTTCGCCAGATCGTTCTTATAGGCGGTCCGTGTTCCGGCAAGAGTTCGGTCTTGCGCGAACTCGGGGCCGATCTGAGCGGTCAGTTGCAGTGCGTGCCGGAAGCGGTCACGGCGCTCGTGACGCAGTTGGGGCTGAAGCTTCCTTTCGCCGGCTTGGACGAACAGAAGGATTTTGTCACAGCGGCCCGTCTTGCCTACCAGAGTTTCGAGGCCGCGGGCGAACTCCAGGCGCGGTCAGATGGAAAGCAGGGGTTGTTGCTGGATTGTTGCGTTCTGACTTGCGCCGCCTACTGGCCGGATACTCTTGAGGCTTTTGAAAAGCAGTATAGCGTCAATATCCGGCAAGAGCGGCTGAAATATGACGGCGTAATCTTTCTCGATGTGCCGTCTCCGGATGTGTTCAGGGAGGCTTGCGCCGATAATCCGGCCCGTCATCACGACTATGGCGAATCCGTAGCCATCAGCAACAAGCTGTTGCGGATGTGGGGCGATCATCCGCAGTTTGTCCGGATATCGGCATATCCCAGCTGGGAAAGAAAACTAGAGACGATCCGCGCCGCTATCAGGTCGTTTCTGACTCCAAAACAATGATCGTCAGACGAAGTCCGGAATATCAAAAGAGGCCGCCCGACAGGCGACCTCTTTATCTTTTTGCGGACTATTTCTTGCCCTTGAGCGAATCCTTGAGCGCCTTGCCGGCCTTGAACTTCGGCACGACGACCGGCGGAATCTGGATCTTCTGGCTCGGGTTCTGCGGGTTGACGCCCGTGCGCCCGGCGCGTTGCTTGGCGGAAAAAGCTCCGAAACCGGCAATAGTTACCTCGCCGCCAGCTTTGAGCGTCTCCGTGACGGTGTCCGTGAAGCATTCGATGGCCGCTTCGGCCTGTTTCTTGGAGATTTCGACCTTTTCCGCGATCTTGGCGACGAGCTCTGCTTTATTCATAGCTCTTTTAACCGCTTAGGGTTAATGAATATTTATATATTTGATAAGTGGTTGGATGTCCGTGGCGCGGCCCTGTTCCTCGGTGATGACGATGCCGCACACGATGGCTTCGCCCTCGGTCGGAGTTTCGGCCTGCATCGGGAGCTGGGTCAGGAAATGGCTCACGGCCGCTTTTTGCTCCACGCCGATCACGCCGTCGCGCGCGCCGCACATGCCGATGTCCGAGATGTAGGCGGTGCCGCCCGGCAGGACGCGCTCATCCCGCGTCGGGACGTGCGTGTGCGTGCCCCAGACCGCCGTGACGCGGCCGGCGGCATGCCAGCCGAGCGCGACTTTTTCCGAGGTCGCTTCGGCGTGGAAATCCACCAGGATCACCGACGGCTTGAGGTGGGCGTGAGCCTTGATCACCTCGTCAAAAGTGCGGAACGGATCGTCGCCGGAGACCCGGCTGAAAATCCTGCCCAGCAAGTTTAGCACAAGGACGTTTTTCGTGCCAATAGTGAGGAATTTCGACCCTTGGCCGGGCGTGCCGGGCGGGTAATTCGCCGGCCGGATCAGCCTGGCGCTGAGGTCGCGGTCGGCGAAGATGTCGTGGATCTCCTGGCGGTCCCAGACGTGGTTGCCCGAGGTGAAGAAGTCGATCCCCGCGGCGATCATTTCGCGGAGCAGATCGGCTGTGACGCCTTTGCCGTGCGCCAGATTTTCCGCGTTCGCGATGATCAGGTCGGGATCGTGCTCAGCCTTGATCTCGGGCAGGACTTTTTTCACGGCCTCCCGCCCGATCCGTCCCATGATGTCGCCAAAAACAATTATTTTCACAGCTTTTTAGCTATCAGCCGCCAGCTGATCAGCGCGCGTACTCTACCACCCGCGTCTCGCGGATGACGGTCACGCGGATCTCGCCCGGATACTTCAGCTCAGCCTCGATCTTCTGGGCGACGTCTTTGGCCAGGCGGAAAGCGCCGAAGTCATCGATGATCTTCGGTTCCACGAACACGCGGACCTCGCGGCCGGCCTGGATGGCGTAGGCTTTCTCGATGCCGGGGAAGCTGGTCGCGACCTTCTCGAGTTCCTCCAGGCGCTGGATGTACTGTTCGTAGGATTCCTTGCGGGCTCCCGGACGTGCGCCGGAGATGGCGTCGGCGGTCTTCACGATCACGCCTTCGATGGTGAGCGGCTTGTCCTCATGATGCCCGAGCGACTGGTAGCAGATGGCCTCGGGCAAGTTGAACTTCTTCATGATGTTGTAGCCGATCTCCGGATGCGCGCCCTGGACGTCGTGGTCCACGGCCTTGCCGATGTCATGCATCAGGCCGCCGCGCTTGCAGACGACTACGTCAGCCTTGAGCTCCTGGGCGATCATGGTCGCGAGCGTGGCGACCTCGATCGAGTGGCGCAGGACGTTCTGGCCGTAGCTGGTGCGGTACTTCAACCGGCCCAGGATGGCGATCAGCTTGGGGTCGAAAGCCGTGAGCGGGATGCCGAGCTCGTAGAGCGCGTCCTCGCCGGCCTTCTTGATGTCGACGGCCAGATCCCGTTTGGCGGCCTCGACGGCATCTTCGATCTTGGCCGGCTGGATGCGGCCGTCCTGGATCAGCTTCTCGAGCGCGATCTTCGCGACCTGGCGGCGGATGGGGGAGAAGCCGGAGACCGTGATGGCCTGCGGGGTGTCGTCAACGATGATCTCCGTGCCGGTGATCTGTTCGAGGGCCTTGATGTTGCGGCCTTCCTTGCCGATGATGCGGCCCTTCATCTCGTCGTTCGGCAGCGGCACGGTCGTGGTCGTGGTCTCGACGGCGTGCGACGAGGCGACGCGCTGGATGATCGGCGCCAGGATCTCGTTGGCCCGCTTTTCGAGTTCGTCCGAACTGGCCCGCTCGATCTTGCGCAGCCGGCTGGAGAATTCTTCGCTGGAGATGTCCTCGACCTCTTTCATCAGGATGGCCTTAGCCTCGTCCCGGTTGAGTCCGGCGACCGCCTCGAGTTTCACGACCTGCTCGGCCTTGATCTTCTCGGTCTCGGCCTTGATGGCGTCGATCTGCGTCAGTTTTTCCGCGACCTGTTCCTGTTTCTTCAGGAGCGTCTGAGCCTGCTCGCGGTTGGCGATCTCGATCTTTTCGAGCTTGCCCTGGATGATGCGCAGTTCCTTGCGGCGGTCCTCGTCTTCGCGCTTGGAGTCCTCGATCATCTTCAGGGCTTTCTCTTTGCCCTCGACGAGCAGCTTCTGCTTCTTGAGTTCCGCTTCCTGGACCGTCTTTTCGGCCCGGGTTTCGGCGGAATCGATCTTCCGCCGGGCGATCTGGTGGCGGATGGCGTAACCGGCTCCGAGGCCGGCTCCGGCGGCGACGAGCGCTGCCAGTACGAGCGTTAGCGTTGGCATAAAAATATCCTGGCCCGCGGGGCCGGATCATCAGACTGCTGTTGTTCGCCAAAACTCAAACTGCGGCGTCTAATTGCCGCCTGTAGTGTTCTGAGTTTCGTCTGAACCGAGGAGCGGCTTCCCGCTGAGCGGGGCCGCGTTCATGGAGTCGAACGCTGTCGGAAAAAAAGTCTGTAAGACGTCGCGCATCCATTCCCGATCCAATTCTGGCGAATTCGGCATAGTCTGTTCGGGAGTAGCGCCGGTCTGTCGGGTCTGGGGCACGCGCCTCAGCCGTCTCGCGACCGCCGCACTTCCGCAAGATCCAACCTCTGGGTATTACCGATGATTGATTGATAAATTAACCACGGATAGAAAATATCACGCCCGGGCCTTTGAGGCAAGACCCTGCCCACTGGCCGACGGGCGGCGCGGCCGGGCGAGGGGCGTTGGTTTGACATTTTAGCCGGCTTTTTTTACGATGCGCTATTGATTCGTTCCTTTTTAAATCAGCTCACTCCCACCAGGTTGAAAGCAGCGTTTTTGAGCTCAAGTTGGGCCTAAAAACGCCGCTTTCAACCGAAGGCAACTGCTAAGCGCGGATTCCCCGCGACTACAGCAAGCCAGCGGCTTCGCCAAAGGAGTGTTGTCATGACGACCAAGAACGTTGTCACCGACCAACAGTTGGGCATCCTCGCCCGCCGCCAGAACGACTTGTTCCGCCGCGTTCGCGAGGGCACACTGCCCGTCGACCGCGTCCTCACCGGAATGCAGGATCTCATCGAGGGCAAATTCGATACTGCCCCGGCCAGCACCTGCCATCTGATTGACTGCGATGCGCGGCCGCTCACCAAGTATGGTTGGTCGATCAGGTCCGAAGACCAGCTCCCGAACGTCGTACACGATCAGATCGAGTTCGATCCGACCAATGTCGTGTTCCACCTCGACGACGCCCAGAAGAAGGGCGTGGTCCTCGGTCACGACCTCAAGCAGAAGCTTGCTGGTAAGACGGTCTACAATGCCCGGGTGCTGGATTATCTGCTCGCCCATCCCGAGATCATTCCTGAGTCATGGAAGACCTACGAGCAGGACCATATCCGCTACACCGTCTTCTGGGGCACGGTCTATCGCGATCCCGACGGCGATCAGCGCGTCTGCTACCTGTACTGGATCAATAGCAGGTGGCACTCGGGCTACGGCTGTCTCAGCAACGACTTCGGTGACCATCTCTTCGCTGCGGTCTCTGCGAGTTAGCGATTAGTGCTTGGGGTTTTGGAGCCTTGGTACGTCGGTCGCGACCGACGTGCCTTGGGTGAGATCTTCGCCTTTTGATCCTCAGCTCGTGGATTCTCCACGACTACGGCAAGCCAGTGGCTTCGCCAAAGGAGTGTTGTCATGATCGACTGCAACAGCCGGCCGTTCATCCCGAGGGGCTGGTCCGTCTGGGACGAGGAACAGCTCCCGAACGTCGTCCGCGGCCAGATTGAGTTCGACCCGTCCAAGGTCGCGTTCCACCTCGACGACGCCCAGAAGAAGGATGCGATCGTCGGGAACGACCTCAAGAAGAAGCTCACGACAGGCATCATGGTATACGGCGCACAGGTGCTCGATTACCTGCTCGCTAACACCAACCTTATTCCCGAGTCGTGGAAGACCGACGAGCAGGGTCGCACCCGTTACATCTACTTTTGGGGCACGATCTATCGCGATTCCCGCGGCCGCCCGTGCGTCCGCTGCCTAGACTTGTATGTCGGCAGGTGGGGCTGGGACTGCTGCTGGCTCTGCGGCGATTTCGGTGGCCAGCGCCCGGCCGCGGTTTTCGCGAGTTAGCGCTTGGGGCTTTGGAGCCTTGGCGCGTCAGTCGCGACCGACGTGCCTTGGGCGAATCTTTGCCCTTTGATCATCAGCCCTCGGTTCTTTCTCTCCGTCCGATGGAGCCTCGCACACTTCTGTGCAGGCTCCTTTTTGTTATCTGAAAAAGGGGGACCACCCCTTGAGTGGGAGAGTGCGGGAGTGGAGGAGTCGGGGAGAACCGATTTTATTTTTTCTCAGATCACCGGTCCACGCTGGCGACGGCGCGGCGGCCAGGCATTTTTTACACTAGGGGACGCACATCAACAAAAAAATGGCTTATTTTAGCGCCGCCATTTTCACTCCGGGACAGTCCCCAAAAAGGGACTGTCCCTTAAACGGGAGAGTGCGGGAGTGCTGAAGTGTAGGAGAGACAAAGCCGCGTCGCTTGCGAGCGATGTGACTCCGTCTCTCCCCATAGCGACACCTTGACTTTTTGGCTGAAATCAGCTAATCTTTCCGTTGTTCATTGATCGGAGGTGAGTGATGTTCGGACCATTGGAATTAGCCTGTTCTCTCTACAAAAGATTGCTTTCATCCTCCAACATCATCAGACAGGACATCGATCCTTTCCTGAAGCAGATCCGCGAAAACGGAGCCATTCCGCTCGGCTGCCGCTACGCCGCGGATGGTGAACTGGAGTATTGCTGGCTCATCTATCGCCGTAACTTCGCCGTTTCGACCGCGGAACTTGCGGGCCAGCTGCGCGATCTCAGCCCGCCTCACGCCAAACTGGTTCTCATCTTTCTGTGACGACATGACCCGCACTCTGCGGGTCTTTTTTTATCCGCCGCCGCTCCCGTGGCTTGGTTGTAAGAAAACTTGGCTCAGCGCGTCATAAATGATAGGCTAGCGCCGCTGTATAAGGAGGTATTCATGACACGCTCTGGCTATTATCAGCCGATGCACTTTTATAATGAGCTCATTCCGGAGATCCTGCGCGACCGATCCAGACTCCTGGCCCTGCTCATCACGCGTTGTGGCGTTGACCGCTACGCCAGCGGTCGGGTGATTACCAAGCGAACCGGACTCGAGATCGAGATCCGGTCCGGCGCGATCGACTATCCGGTCGATATCACTGACCGGCTGCGCCAGGAACAGCTCGATTCCTTCATCGTCGTCTTCGCCGATGAGGATGATCTCGATGCGGCTGCAGACCTGCTGCGGCAACTGCGCCGGGAACTGCCAAGCGCGGTCCTGACCCTGATGATCGACGATACTTCGATCTTCCTCGTCCCGCAAAAACGTCTCCAGCAGATCCTGAACAGCGTCAGTGACCTGCATCTCGTCGTCACCGGCTTCGTCGGCGGACGACTCCCGATGCGCAAAGTCCTGGACCACCTTCTTTTGAGTTGGCCCCACTGATCGTCGGCTACCGCCCCCCCCCTCTCGGGCGGTTTTTATTTTCCGACGCCCGTCGGAAGCGGGGTCAAGCCATTACCAGCGGGGAGCAGGACATGGATAATGAGGCTATGCTAAGCGATTATATCTGCGCGAGGCTTCAGCAGGGGCAGAGCGGTCCAGCTTGACTGCGAGATCTGGGCCCAGCGGTATCTCGACCGTCTGCGTAGCGTAATCGTCGGGTACGGGGATAAGCTCTCCTCTTTCGCACGCAGACAGTCCTAGTCCCCCCACTCGCGCATCCGCGCGGCAAAGAGCACGCTCGCTCCTGCCGTTCGGGTGCTCTCTTTTTTCGCCGCCGTCACGTCGTTCGTGAACGACGTGGCTCCGTCAACCCCCCCCAGTCTTTCAATCCGGGGAAGTCTTCATATCGGCGTCCGGCACGGACGAGACCGGCGCGAAAAGACCGCTGTTGTGAGCGGTCTTTTTATGTTAGTGACACCCTCTAAAAATCGCGAAGTCGCGACCGTTACTTGCCGGGATCATTTTCCGCCGCGTGATCGAGCGGCAGTGCGATGTGAAAACGGCTGCCACCACCCTCTTCTGACTCGAACCAGATATCGCCGCCCAGCATCTCGATGAACCGTTTCGATAAGTTCAGACCAAGACCGGTACCCTCGATACTGGCACCCACGGCATTCGAGGCTCGGAAAAACCGACCGAATAATTTCTCCTGCTCGGCTTTCGGAATGCCGATGCCGTGATCGGCCACATCCACGCGCAAACGCTGGACGCCGGAAATGGTTTCCTCCGTCAGGCTGATGTCGATGGCGGCGCCGCGCGGCGAGAATTTTGCGGCGTTGCCGATGATATTGATCAGCACCTGAATCACCCGCTTGCCGTCGGTCCGCAGCTGAGAAGAAATGTTTGCCGGCTTCTGCCACTGCAGGTTGGTGCCCTGATCGGCATGATTGAGCCGAACCTCATCGATGGCCGTCGAGACCAGCGTTATCATGTCAGCCGCTTCCGGCTTCATGACGATGGCGCCGCGTTCCAACCTGGAAAATTCCAGCAATTCATTGACCAGGGAGATCATCCGGATATTGGTGACGCCAGCCTGACGCACCATGTCTTTCTTGGATTCAACGGTCATGCTGTCCCAATCGTCCAGCAACATCTCAAGGGCCCACTTCACCGCCCCGGACGGCGTCTTGAGTTCGTGGGCGACGTAATTGACGAAGTCCCGCTGCTCGCGGATCTTTTCGCGCAACTGTCCGTCGCGTTCCCGGATCGCCACGGACATCATATTGAAGACGCTGATCAGCTGGCCGACCTCGTCGGGACCGATAGCGCCGCCCACGGCGGCATTATAGTCTCCGGTCCGGACTGAAGCGACGGCTCGCCGCAGCCGAGCCAGCGGCACGAGAAGTTTACGCAAGCCGAAGAACAACGGCAGACAGGCGACTAGACCCAGAAGAAAACCCACCTCCAGGGCAGTAACCAGGATCGACACCGTCTCGCGGTCGCGCTGTTCTTGCGAATAATACGTATAAATATAGGCGTCCGGCTGATCATCTAAGGCTGACTTCAGGGCGGCCGCATGATAAGAAAAACTGGAAGCGGTCGAGCCGCTGGCCACGACGCCGTACTGCGACCCAGCATCGGTGATGACCTTCAGATCAGCCAAATTCGGAACTTCGCCATAGGATTCGATCAGGCTGCTGTCCAATGCCAGGACACCGCCGCTATCGCGATAATCCACAACCCCGGAAACGAACTCCAGCGGACGAGAAACACGCACCGCTTCGCCACGTTCATCAGACAGCACGACCGACAAGACCGCCCTCCCCCCAGCGCCCCTCTTAATCTCCGTGCCGCTGGCCGCCGGTTTTTCTTCGTCAGTCAGGCGCTCGACATCCCATTCCTTGACCCGGCCAGAAACAGACGTGTTGATCAGCGCATTCTCGGCGACCGCGATCGCGTCTTCAACCATCAGATTGTAATAACCGGCTTCCTGACCCAGCATCAGCACCTGATTGCTGTCGCTCCTACGGTCGGAGATCCCGGTGAACAGGATCGCACCAGCTGCGGCTGATGCGTAAACAAAGATGAATAACACGATAACAAACAGCAGTACCGCCTTGGCGGTCAAGCTGCGGCGGATGAGCAAAGACGGACTGGCGACGAGATCCGCATCCTCGCTCACCGCTGATAAGACGCCGATGCTCATGAACGCCTGTTGCGTCAGCAGAAGCAGAAAGACCATCAACATCGCGAACGGCGAAAGCGTAGCGCTGGTGATCGCTCCGAAGATCGTAGATAACAGGGTTTGAAAACCGCCGATCGCCAGGACCAGATCGCGTCCCAAATGATGGCGTTTATAATTTATGGCGGCGCTCACGGCCAGAAACAACATGCCGAACAGGAGCGGCAGATAGGCCGCGGCGGCATCATCGGGCCGGGTCGAAGGATAAAGAGTGCCGATGATGTAGGGCGAAAAATCGCGCTGCCGCTGCAAAGTCACGAAAAAGAACAATGTGACCGCGGCCAGGATCGATGACATCTGCACGATCACGCGCGAGCGTTTCAGATAAAGCTCGGACGCTAACAAAGCCACCCCCAGGCCCGACGGCAACATCAAGTCCGGCGCACACTGGATGACCTGACGGCCGAATTCCACGGCGCCATGCGCCGCCAGAGTTTCGCCGATCGCGATCATCACAAAAGCTGCGAAAGCGGTGGACTGGAACAAAAAGCCGAAAAAGAACCTCTTGGTCCACTTGCGCGGACCATGCGTGAACAACAACACAAGACCAGTGAAGGCCAAAAAGGGGTTCACTGCCATGAGAAAGAAGAGCGTCGTCTGCAGTATTTGATGCCACATAGCCTTAACTGGAGTCTTATCCGAATAATAACGGCCCTTCTAGCTACTTTAATATATTATACCACCGATCCGACCGAAAATGACGGACAAAAAATCTCCTTTGCGCCCTTCGATTACCCGGACGCATCCAAATGAAAGATCCGCGCGACGAACACGCGGCCGAAATGAATAATGAACTGCGGTCAGATCAGATCGCAACCGCGCCGCCATCATAAACGCCGGCCATCTGGCCGCTTGCGCTTTTTTCAGACCCATGTTAAGACGGCGCGGCCATGAAAAATACACGGCCAACAAGATCCAAAAAACAGTTCCAATCCTTCCGCCAAACTAATCCCTGGTGCGAGCTCGGCTCGCGCTTTTTTTAAATTTAGTATGAGCATCAAGACGCTTTCCGCCGCCCTGGTCGGACTCGACGCTGTGCCGATCGAAGTCGAAGCCGATATCGCCCAGGGGATGCCGAACTTCGCCATCGTCGGACTCCCCGACAAAGCCATTCAGGAAGCGCGCGAGCGGGTGAAGGCCGCGCTCAAGAACTGTGGCCTCCCTTTTCCGCGCAACCGGCTGACGGTCAATCTCGCGCCGGCCGACATCAAGAAAGAAGGCCCAGCCTACGACCTGCCGATCGCGGTCGCCATCCTGGTTGCCGGCGAATGCATTCCCGATCCGGGCGCGCGCAGCCCGCGTCGGTTGTTCCTCGGCGAGCTCTCTCTCGACGGAGCGCTCCGACCGATCACCGGCTGCCTGCCGGCCGCGCTGCTGGCTCTGGAGCAAGGCTTTGAAGAATTGTACCTGCCCGTCGCTAACGCCGCCGAAGCCGCGCTGGTGCTCGACAGTTCCGGAACGACCGGCTGCGGCCTGAAGATCTTTCCGGTCCCGGACCTGCCGCGGCTCGCGCTGCACTTGCGCGGCGAAAATCCGCTTGCGCCCTACGAGCCGACGGACCAACCGAGCGCGGTGGCCGCGTCCGCGGCTCCGGAGACCGACTTCGCGCACATCAAGGGCCAGTTCCAGGCCAAGCGCGCGCTCGAGATCGCCGCGGCCGGCGGCCACAACGTCCTCCTGTCCGGACCGCCGGGTTCCGGCAAGACGCTCCTGGCGCGCTCGCTGCCGACCATCCTGCCGGAACTCGCGCGCGAGGAAAGATTGGAGATCACCAAGATCTACAGCGTCGCCGGGCTCACCGGCCACGGCCGCCTCGTCGCCGAACGGCCGTTCCGCGCGCCGCACCACACCGCTTCCGGAGCCGCGCTCATCGGCGGCGGCACCTGGCCCCGGCCCGGCGAGGTCAGCCTCGCGCACCGCGGCGTGCTCTTCCTCGACGAGTTCCCGGAGTTCGCGCGCTCGGTGCTGGAGAATTTGCGCCAGCCGCTCGAGGACGGCGCGGTCACCGTCTCGCGCGCCCAGGGCTCGTTGCGTTTTCCGGCCAAATTCATGCTCGTGGCCGCGCAAAATCCCTGTCCCTGCGGTTTTGCCACCGACCCGGAAGCGACCTGCACCTGCCTGCCGGCGCAGGTCATCAAATACCGCAAGAAGATCTCCGGGCCGCTGCTCGACCGCATCGACCTCCACGTCGAGGTGCCGAAGATCAAGGTCGAGGAGATCTTCACGGCCGCGGCGGCGGAATCCTCCGACGCCATCCGCGTCCGGGTGCAGGCGGCCCGCGAACGGCAGCGAGCGCGCTTTGCCGGAACCCGGATCCTGACCAATGCCGAGATGAGCAATCGCCTGCTCAAGAAATTCTGCGCGGTGTCCGGCGAGACCGAAGCGCTACTGCGCCAGGCGGTCGAAAAAATGAGACTGACGGCGCGAGCCTACTACCGCACCCTGAAACTCGCACGGACCATCGCTGATCTCGAAGGCGCCGAAGCGATCGGTCCGAGCCACGTCGCCGAAGCGCTGCAGTTCCGCGAGCGGGCGCCGAATTAAAAAATACCGGCCAGGTTGGCCGGTACTGCGAAGTAGCGCTATGACGATGGATCGGGCGCGGCCGACCTCTAGACTTTCCGGCCGAGCAATCTGAGCAAGCGCTCGATCTCGCCGACGCGCTTGTCGACCTGTTCCCGCTCGACTGCCAGCTCCTCCCTGATCGTCTCGATCTCGACGAGACGAAGCAGATCATCGGTCAGTTGGTTCAGGTCCAGATCGCCGGACGCGTAACGCCGCAGCAGATGGAGGTCGGCTTCCAAGCTATTGATCTTGTTGCAGATCAGGCTTTCTTTCTTAAACATCTCTTCGGCGCACAACTCGCTGCCGTAAAGATCCCATTGCGACTTATTGGCGTCGCGCTTGTCGTGCAGCTCCTGGCGTGCAGCCCGCAGGTCGCTCTCGACCCGTTCGATCGCCCGCGACAACTCCGATGTGGACTGATGATTCGTCATTGCTTCCTCCTGTTTGTGGCGGTAAAGAACGCTCCTGTCTGCCGGGACGTTAGCATCAAGAATGATCGCGGTCAAACGCGGCCGCCAGCAAGCCGACAAAAAAACCGACGCCAGGAGAGCGTCGGTTCCAAGACTGTCGCAACGTCGGAGACTACTTGCTGATCGGATCGTTGAGAGCCGGCTCGCCGGTCTCAAGCGTGACCGCGGAAAGCAGGACTTGCAGGAAATCTTCCGGCAGACTGTTCGTGTGCCGCTCAAGAAGTCCGAGATAGTCGAGATAGGCGTGATCACTCTCGATGAGACCGAGATTCAGATTGCCACCGCTTCGCACGATGCGGACCAGCGTGTCCGGACTCTCCGCCCGGATGCGCCGCAAGGTCGACATCGCCGCCGCGCACACTACGTTCGGCACCATCGTTCCGGTCTTCAAGCGCACTTGCTCCAAGACTGCCATGGGATCCTCCTGAGTGATTGGTTTTGAGCTAGGGTCATTTCCTATCAATCATTCCATCTGGCGCGACACAGCCCTCTCCTCCGCCACGTTGTTATCAAGGTACGAAACAGCTTAGGTTAGCACTTTCAGCGCCGCCAGTCAAGATACACCGCCAACGCGCGCTATATATAAGGAAAGCCCGCCATCCTGAGGAGGACAGCGGGCTTAGAGACGGAGACGCGTCAGTTCACAGGATTGTCGATGCTGAGACCCTCGACGGTGGCCGACACGGCGGAATCGAAGACTTCCTTGAAATCCGCCTTGAGGTAGCCGTCGTCGCCCACCACGCCCATGACCGACAGGTAGAAGAAGTCGTGAGCGCTCAGGAGGCCGCACAATTGCTCGTGCGCGCAGGGTTGCAGGTGATACAACGCGAGCGGATTCTCGACCAAGATTTGGACGATCGTGTTGTAGGACGCGGCTACGACCGGGGCAGGCAGGATCACGCCGGACTTCAGGGTCTTGGTGTCGAGCTGTTGCATGGTTTTCTCCTCTTTTTGGAAATGGGGTGGACCCCGTTGGAACTGATAGTGATATCAAAGAACAAGTCATCATAGCAGAAAAAGGCGGTTTTGTCAATCCTGGGCCGGTCGCTACGGTCTGGAACATCCTGCGAGGCGACGGATGACTTATCTGCTCATACCGTTCTCGAAAGGAACCGGAGTATATTCCGCGGCCTATGACGCAGTCTGACCGCGAAGCTGGCGGACAGTTACAAATTCGCGGCTAAGGCCGCCACTTCTCGGCGCAACCCGCATGACCGCGGGTTACAAAAACCGCCCTGGAGATCAGGGCGGCAGTTCGAGATTCGTCAGCCTTTATTTTTTGAGCTGGACCTTGTGCAGCTTGTTCAGCTGCTTGAGGGTTTTTCGCAGCATGGCGAGCAGTTGGTCAAAATTCACGCTTCTCAAAAGATGCGCTTTGTCCTCAGGGTCGGCTTCGGCTTGAGCGAGAGCTTGTTCCAACCAGCGCGCACCGAAGGCCAACAACAGGTGCGAGGAAACGTGCGGATAGTTATGCTCTCCGAACGCCTGCTTGCCGGACTGGTAGTCCGTACACTCGTTTATCGCGTCCTCGAGCTCGGCGAGGAAACGACCACCTGCCTCGCCGTTCGGCCAGCCGAGCGGCTCCTCAATCATGTAGGCCATGAGCTGGCCGATCTCTTTCGGGAAGTGGAACTCTGGCTTGAACGGAACAAGAATCATACCGCTCAGGCCGAGTCGCTCTTCCTTAATGAGCTGGCGGCAGGCTTGCAGCACTTCGGAAATCTGGCGCTCCAGAAGCTCGGCGACGTCCTGTACATAAAGCATGCCACCATGACACTGACCGAGGTATTCCTGCTTCTCGAAGCGGATGAAGACGTCCATGACGGCATCCTTGAGCGGCATCCCCTCCCACCGTTCTCGGTACTTGGCCTGGACCTCATCGCGGACGAACTTGCGGACCAAAGCTTTGTGCGCGCACAGACTGGCGTCGTCGCAAAGCTCCGGGCCGATTCGTCCGGCGAGCAGGTCAGCGATCATCTCATCCTCGTTCTTCGTCGACTCGCGAATGAAACGCGGTGCGTCGTTAACGTCCTGGGCGTACTGACACTCACAGTACAGATAGGGCTCCGGCTCCATATCCGTAAAGGTCGGATTGGAGAGCATAATCAGGGCAACCTCGTGCCCCTTGGGGTTCCAGCGACGGAGCACCTCAAAGTGCAATCCGGTCTTCTCATCAACCTTGACGAAGTCCATGGGCATGGCTAGCTCCTTCAACTGTTGCGTTGGCAAAGAACGGTTGTCCGCACTTTAACTACCCGCAGCCCTCCTGTCAAAAGCCAGCGCCTCACGGCGGCAGGCCGAAACATGGTAAGATACCCTTGTAATTAACCTCAACTTATTTATGCCTCCAGCCGCTACTCCAGCCGCCTCGGCCGTCAAGCCTAAACGCCGCCTTTGGCTTTGGGTCCTGATCGTCATCGGCGGCCTCGTGGCCTTATCCGTCGCCGGTTTCATCGCTCTCCTGGTCATCATCGCTAATTCCGATGGCCTGACCTCGACCAACGGCGTCGTCACCCAGAATCTCATGATGAAATCGGGCGGCGCGGCCGGTTTGGCCATCTCGTCCGCTCCGGTCTTTGATACGGCCGAATCCGCCAACGAATCCTTCAGCCGCGGCGGCATGATGCCGCCTGTGCCGGTCGAGCCGCGCGCCGGCCAGACCGCCGCCGAAGTCGACCAGAAGATCATCAAGAACGGTTCGCTACAGCTCGTGGTCGATGATGTCTCCGCTGCCACCGCGAAGATCACCGCCGCCGCATCCGGCAAAGGCGGGTTCACCCAGAATTCGACCATTACGGAACGGGCCGACGGCACGCACTCCGGCTACATCACGATCCGCGTCCCTGCGGGAGATTTCGAAACCCTGATGGCCGAGATCAAGACTTTTGCCACGGCGGTCAAGAACGAATCTGCGAACGGCCAAGACGTGACCGAGCAGTACTCCGACCTCGAGGCCCAGCTCCGGAACGCGCAGGCCCAGGAAAAGACCTACCTCGCAGTGCTCGACAAAGCGAAGTCGGTCGAGGAGATCCTCAAGGTCCAGGATTATCTCGGCCAGATCCGCGGCACCATCGAGTCGCTCCAGGGTCGGCTGAAATATCTCAGCAACGTCACGTCCTACTCGACCATCAACGTCTCGCTCGAAGAGGAGCCGAGGATCCAGCTGCCGACCAAGGAATTCCGTCCGGGCACGGAACTGAAAGCTGCGGTCCAGACACTGGTTGCGTCCCTCCAGGGCATCGTGGTATCCATGATCTGGTTCGTGGTCGTCGTCGGCGGTTCGCTCCTGCCGATCGCCATCCTGATCTGGATCATCGTGCTCGTGGTCAAAAAACTGCGCCGGAAAAAATAACCCGATTTGCCAGGTGGGGACACTCTTGCCCTCAATACTTGGCTCAACCCAGCCAACCATTTCTGACCTGGGGACAGTCCCCAAAAAACTCCGGGCTCGCCAGGCCCGGGGTTTTGGTTCAAAAAATAAAAAACCGACCCTCAGAGAGAGTCGGCAGATACGTTCCGCTGAAAGAACTGGACGCCGAATGCGCGGCGAAATATGGAGGGTCGAGATGGTCGCCAAGCAGCAGCTCCACCCGACCGGCCGGCAATCTTCAGTTGGCACTCAACTGCCGCAGGATCACGGCCAACCGCTCCTCCAGGATCAGCTGATCCGCGGTCATGATGCCGCCGTGCGCTCCATACAAGAGCGGTGGCAGCAATTCCTCGCGCACCACTTTACCGGTCTTGGGCCTCACGACCCGGACGAAGAAACGCGGCGCGAACTCCTCGGTCACGAAGACTCGGAACAGCAGCCCGTCCTCGAAATGACGCCCGAACAGGTGCTTTTTTATCTTACGATTCGTCATGATCGCTTTCTCCTGTGGTTGGAAAGAACGCGGTTCCTAGAAATTAAACGAATCTTCAATATTTGTCAAAACTAGCGGCTGATCGCCAAAGAGCAACTGACGTCCGCGACTAAAAAACCGGACCTGAAGTTCAGATCCGGTTCTATTCCTGGCTTATTTGATGTAATCCAGCGGATTCAGTCGATGACTGACGCTGCTGGTCATGACCTCGAAGTGCAAGTGCGGTCCGGTCGAGCGGCCAGTCGAACCCAGAAGTGCGATGGTGTCGCCGCGGGTCACGACATCGCCGGTCTTGACCAATAATTTGGTGGCATGCGCGTAACGGGTGAAAAGTCCGCCGCCATGATCGAGCAGCACCATGTTGCCGTAACCGCCGCGGTTCCAACCCGCGAAGACCACCCGGCCACTCTCAACCGCGAACAACGGCGAGCGCATCGGGCCGCCGATATCCAGGCCGGTGTGGCCGCGCTTGTAGTATTGGGTGATGCGGCGCGAAGTCGTCGGCCAAAGCAGTATGCCTTTGGAGAGGCGGTTCGGATCCACGGCCACGTTGCCGATCTTGGGCGCGGCGACATACTGCGGAGTCGGCGGCAGCGGCAGCCGGCCTCCGGGGAGAACCAATTCGGAGCCGACCTGAAGACCGGTCGAGCCAGCGAGACGATTGTATTCGCTGATCTGGGCGGCGTCGCTCTTGTAGGTCTTGGCGATCTTCTCAAGCGTGTCGCCCTTCTTTATCTTATACAGGATGCCGTCGACTGGCGGGATGCGCAGTTTCTGACCGATGCGAATGAGCGCGCGCGCGCCGAGGCCGTTCGCCTGCAAGACCGTCGCCGTCTTCAAACCAAAACTCCTGGCGATGGTCTCGATCGTATCGCCATCAGCGACCTCGTGTTCGATAATCTCCGTCCTGGTCGGCACGAAGACCTCGGATGACACCACTTCGGGCTGGCTCCAGATGGCGTTCAGATACATGGCCACGCTCTCCTCATCCTCGTCGGATGGCATAGCCTCGTCTTCCGCGGTCGCGACGCCGACTTCTTGATTGGCCCCCTGGGCGCTCAGCGCCTGGCCATCAAGATAAGAGACGTCGTTCATCGGCTCGAACTGCTCCTCTGACTCCTCGATCAGCAGATCATCCTCGAATTCCAGGGTCAACTTGGAGATCAGACTTTTGTTGCCGTCGATATTGGTATCCTGGTCGCCGTTGCTGGCGTAAAGGTTGGTTGCGGTGATCAAGAAAGTCAGGATCAGGATGCCGATATTGGCCGCCCAGCGCCGGGTCAACAAAGTGTTGAACTTTTCCAAGCTTAAAATGTGAGTCCGGACGAACTGGCGGACCACCAAATAAAGCCGGTAAACCAAAGTCAGCAAAGGATGAAAAATGGCTCTCCATAGCCAAGAAAACGGTTTTTTGGCCGCAAAAATAAAGAAGGTTAAACACTTTTTTAAGGTGATCAACCCCCTAAAAGCCCCGAGGAGCAATTTAATTCCGAGTTTTTTAGCAAATCGCGGTATATGGGAGAATTAGGTTTATCTTGTTTGGCTCACTGAAAACTGCTGTATTGAGCCATATTTCCACCGTACTCCTACCTTGATTTCGTGTTAGACAGTGTAGCAAAGAACGGCTGAACGGTCAATATACCCGGTCGTCCGGCGGCGATCCGGACTGGATTGACAGAGCGGGTCAGATTTCCTATCATTTGGCGGTAACAAGTCGCGGATTTTTATTATTTTCTGCCGGTTTCCGCCCGGCCGCACGTTTCAGAGGTATGAACTATCCGCTTATACTGGCCCTCGCCGCTGCCGCTCTGGCTATCGGTTACGGAGCACTGCTCATCCGCTGGGTCCTGTCGAAACCCCAGGGTGACGAAAAGATGATCTCGATCGCGACCGCCATTCAAGAGGGCGCCAGCGCTTATCTCGTCCGGCAGACCAAGTCGGCCGCCGCCGTCGCCGCCATCATCTTCGTGCTGCTGCTCTGGAAGGTCAACGCCGTCACGGCCGTCGGCTTCCTCGTCGGCGCCGTGCTCTCCGGCCTCACCGGTTTCATCGGCATGCAGGTCTCGGTCCGCGCCAACATCCGCACCACTGAGGCGGCCAAGGGCGGTCTGGGCAAAGCGCTCATCATGGCTTTCCGCGGCGGCACGGTCACCGGCATGTTCGTCGTCGGTCTCGCGCTCCTGGGCGTCGCTGCTTTCTACGCCGTCACGCACGACGTCAACGCGCTCGTCGGCCTCGGCTTCGGCGGTTCGCTCATCTCCGTCTTCGCCCGTCTCGGCGGCGGCATCTTCACCAAGGCCGCTGACGTCGGAGCCGACCTCGTCGGCAAAGTCGAAGCCGGCATTCCGGAAGACGACCCGCGCAACCCGGCCGTCATCGCTGACAACGTCGGCGACAACGTCGGCGACTGCGCCGGCATGGCCGCCGATCTCTTCGAGACCTACGCCGTCACGGCCGTCGCCGCGATGCTCCTGGGCTCGCTCGTCTTCGGCTCCGAGAACGCCGTCCTCTATCCGCTCGCGCTCGGCGGCGTCTCCATCATCGCTTCGATCATCGGTAGTTTCGCGGTCCGCCTCAGCGCCAGCAAGAACATCATGGGCGCGCTCTATAAAGGCCTGATCGTCGCGGCTGGCGGCGCGCTGATCCTCTTCTATCCCGTCACCAAGTGGCTGATGGCTTCGAACGGCATCTACAGCACCAACCGGCTGTATCTCGCCTCGGTCGTCGGCATCGCCGTCACCGCGCTCATCGTCGTCATCACTGAGTACTACACTGGCACCAAATATCATCCGGTGCAGAGCATCGCCAAGGCTTCGGAGACCGGACACGGCACCAACATCATCGCCGGCCTCGCCGTCTCGATGCGCTCGACTGCCCTGCCAGTCATCACCATCTGCGCTGGCATCCTTTCGGCCTTCGCGCTCGCCGGCATCTACGGCGTCGCGGTCGCCTCGATGGCCATGTTGTCGCTCACCGGCATCATCGTCGCCATCGACGCCTTCGGTCCGATCACTGATAACGCTGGCGGCATCGCCGAAATGGCCGGTCTGCCGGAAGAGGTCCGCAATGTCACCGACCCGCTCGACGCCGTCGGCAACACTACCAAAGCCGTCACCAAAGGCTACGCCATCGGCTCGGCTGGTCTTGCCGCGGTCGTCCTCTTCGCCGCCTACACCGAGGAGCTGAAGAAGCTCGGCGCGGACCTGGTCTTCTCGATTTCTGAGCCTAAAGTCCTCATCGGCCTCTTCCTCGGCGGCCTCATCACCTATCTGTTCGGCGCCATCGCCATGGAGGCTGTCGGCCGCGCGGCCGGCGGCGTGGTCGAAGAAGTCCGCCGCCAGTTCCGCGAGATCAAGGGCATCATGGAAGGCACCGCCAAGCCGGATTACGCCCGCTGCGTCGACATCGTCACCAAAGCCGCCATCAAGGAAATGATCGTCCCGGCTCTCCTGCCGGTCGTCGCTCCGGTCGTCGTCGGCCTGGTCTTCAAGGATCAGCTCGGTCCTGAGGCCTTGGGCGGCATGCTCGTGGGCGCCATCGTCACCGGTCTCTTCGTGGCCATCTCTATGACCACGGGCGGCGCCGCCTGGGACAACGCCAAGAAGTACATCGAGGCCGGCCATCACGGCGGCAAGAAGTCCTTTGCGCACCAGGCTGCGGTCACGGGCGACACCGTCGGCGATCCTTACAAGGACACCGCCGGCCCGGCCATCAACCCGATGATCAAGATCTTGAACATCGTTGCGCTACTCATCGTCGCGCTGATGGTCTGATCAGATGATCAGATTCTGGAAATAGAAAAAACCGGTCCGCAAGCGCGGGCCGGTTTTGATTCGTGCGAGATCGGCGGAAGCTGAGGTTACTTCTGCGCCTTGATCCGATAATTGTGCTCCCCGTTGCGTTCAATGACGATCTTCGCACCACGGGGAAAGCCGATACTGTGGGTCTCGTTTGTCAGCACGCAAACTTGGCCATCGTCGAAGTGGATGATCGTCGTCAAACGATGGTCGGTGCTGGGCACATACTCGGCACGGTCGAATGCGCCTTGGGCCACTCTATGCCAGGTCACAAGCCCCTCCTCGTACTGCATACCCATTGTTACGATCAGGGCAATGAAGCCACCGAGGAAGACAGCGCAGAAACCAACAGCGCTCGGGTCACAATTGTGAATAAAGACGTTGTCGTAAAAGCAAACACCAGCTATTACGATCCCGAGGAGTGGGCCGAAAACGATCGCCGGCAGCGGCTTGGAAGCCGCTTCGTGACTGGAAACATCCGAACGCTGATCAGGCTGCATGATTTCCTCCTTTGAAAGGAACCGCCAGCATCTTGTCAGTTGATAAACAGGATGTCAAACATAAGAAAAACCGGTCCGCGAGCGCGGGTCGGTTTTGATTCGTGCGAGATTGACAGAAGCTGATGCTACTTCTGCACCTTGATCCGATAATCGTACAGCTTGTTGCGTTCGACGACGATTTTCGTGCCGCGGGGAAAGTCGATGTCGTGGACCGCGTCTGTCAGCACGCAAGCCCGGCCGTCATCGTAATAGACGACTGTCGCCAGGTGATGATAGCGGCCGCGCGGCACGTATTCAACGCGGTCGAAGACGCCCTGGGCCACTTCCTGCCAGTCCGCGGCCAACTTCTTCTCTGTACGATCGGATGACTCGCCCCCGGAGCTGGCAAGGGTGACAATAACAAAGATGGCGCCAGAGAGGGTCAGGGCGATGTCAAGATCGCCGATCAAAATGCAGATGCCGAAGGCGATGCCGCCCAATACGATCCCGACGCCCAAGCCGATGACAATCACCGGCAACGGCTTGGCAGCCGCTTCTTGACTGGAAACATTCGAACGCTTATCAGGCCGCATGATTTCCTCCTTTGAAAGGAACCGCCAGCATCTTGTCAGTTGATAAACAGGATGTCAAACATAAGAAAAACCGGTCCGCGAGCGCGGACCGGTTTTGATTTCGTGCGAATGAAGGAACTGGCGGTGCGGCTGCTAGCGGCTACTGCTGCACCGGCGCGATCTTTTCGATCTCGATCGTCTGGACGTAATCACATCCGCCCTTGCCAAGACGATACTCGTCAGGGGAATCTTCACAATAAACGCTCGCGACTGGCAGCCGTTTCCAGATGACGCTGACGGGTGTTCCCGCAACGATTCCGTTGACCGATGACGGATCAAAATGGCTGTCAGTGAGGCAGGAGCTGCTGTCGCGGAAACGCAGCAGGGTCTGGATGGTGTTTGCGGCGCCATACGTGCTCTGGGTCACGTATTCGACCCGCTCCAACACACCGCGGCAATAGACGCCGCGCTCGACCAGCTCCTGCTGGCACTGTGCTTCGGTCTTTTCGATCGAGCTGCACTTTTTGAACGTCGGTGTTGTGGACACCGATTGACAGCCGACCAAGGGCAGACAAAACATCGCCGCCGCCAAAGATATCTTCGCCAAACGTTGCCGATTACGGACCATCGTCTCCTCCTTTGTCAAAGTACCGCTGACACCTTGTCTCACTGGTAATAAAATGTCAATCATAAGAAAAAACCGGTCCAGCCAGTCCCTCCGTTCGCGAACGGAGGGACGAGCGTGGGTCGGTTTTAGTTCGAGCGGATGAGAGACTATTCGTAGGAGACAAAGAACCGATGCGTGCGACGCCAACGATGATCACGGGTGCTCCAACGGAGACGTAACCGCGGCTTGCCGTCGATCAGGACCGCGTACGGAATGACTTCTTCACCGGAAGATAATTTCCATGCATCCTCCCACTGCTTGCTGCGCGTGGTATAATATATTCAAATATAATCGAGCGGACTCTCTTATTCGATCAAGATCGCCATCAAGGCTATGTGGCATCAAATACTGCAAACCACGCTCTTTTTTCTCATCGGGGCAAACCCGTTTTTAGCCTTGGCCGGCCTTATTTTATTGTTCACGCACGGTCCGCGCAAGTGGACCAGAAGGGTCTTTTTCGGCTTTTTGTTCCTGTTCACCGCCTTCGCGTCCTACGTGCTGCTCGCGATCGGCGAAACTCTGGCGGCGCATGGCGCCGTGGAATTCGGCCGCCAGGTCATTCAATTCGAGATCGACATGATGTTGCCGTCCGGTCTGGCGGTGGCCCTGTTCGCGTCCGAGCTTTACCTGAAACGTTGGCGCACGACCGTGCAGGCCTCTTCGCTTCTGGCCGCGGTCACGCTGTTCTTTTTCGTGACTTTGCAGCGGCAGCGCGATTTTTCGCCCTACATCATCGGCTCCCTCTATCCTTCGACCCGGCCTGATGATGCCGCCGCGGCTTATCTGCCGCTGCTGTTCGGCATGCTGTTCCTGGCCGTGAACGCCGCCATAAATTATAAACGCCATCATTTGGGACGCGATCTGATCCTGTCGATTGTCGGTTTCCACACCTTGTTCGTTACGATCTTCGGAGCGATCACCAGCGCTACGCTTTCGCCGATTACGATGGCGGCAGTATTATTGCTCCTTTTGACGCAGCAGGCGCTCATGGTGATGGGCGTCCTGTCAGCGGTGAGCGATGACAAGGATCTCGTTGCCAGCCCGTCTTTGTTCATTCGCCGCAGCCTGACCGCTAAAGCGGTACTGTTGTTTGTTGTCATATTGTTCATTTTTGTTTACGCATCAGCCGCAGCTGGCGCGATCCTGTTCACCGGAATTTCCGACCGGAGGAGCGACAGCAATCAGGTGTTGATGTTGAATCAGGAAGTCGGTTATTACAGTTTGTTGGTTGAAGACGCGACTGCGGTCGCCGAGAATGCGCTGATCAACACGTCTATTTCCGGCCGGGTCAAGGAGTGGAATGTCGAACGCCTGACTGGTGAAGAAAAGCCGGCGGCCGGCGGCGCGGAGATCAAGCAAGATGCCCGGGGGAAAGCGGTCTTGTCGGTCGCCATGTCCGACGAGCGCGGTGAAACAGTGCGTGTTTCTCGTCCGTTGGAGTTCGCCTCCGGTGTCGCGGATTATCGCGATAGCGGCGGCATCCTGGCATTGGACGGCAGTCTGATCGAGTCTTACGGCGAGGTTCCGAACTCGGCTGATCTGAAGGCCATCACCGGCGCTGTCTTGCAGTACGGCGTCGTGGTCAGCGGCTCGACCTCTTCCAGTTTTTCTTATCATGTGGCCGTCTTGCGGTCAGTCCTGGATGGGCGCCCGGATGCCTATGTTTATACGTATTATTCGCAGGAACAGCGCGATCGCGAGACGGTTTCGATCCTGGTCACGGCTTTGGAAATAGGTTTTCTTCTGGGTTGGTTCGCTTGTCTGCCGTTGTTCTTCGGCTTGCGCAAACTGCTTGTGCCGCTGGCACGGTTGCGGCGGGCCGCCACTTCCGTCCAGACCGGAGATTATAACGCCTCCGTGGACGGCGCTGTCAGTTCCGACGAGGTCGGCCAGCTGATCAACGTCTTCAATATGATGTCCGCGGCGATCAGGGAGCGCGATGGACAACTGCGCGAAAAGATCCGCGAGCAGCGGGATTACATCAATTACGTCGCCCACGAGCTCAAGACGCCATCCGGAGCGGTGAAGTGGGCTCTGGAGATGCTGCTGGATGATTGGGACAGCATGACGGTTGAATCCAGGAAAGACATGGTGCGCCAGGCCAGCATCACCAATATCCGGATGATCTCCGTGGTCAATGAATTGCTGGAATTTTCCAGGCTGGAGCGCGGCGCCATCGTCATGAAGCCGGAAGAGGTTGATATGGCGGATTTGATCTCGACGGCCATTGAGGAGGTCCGACTCAATCATGCTGACCAGAACATCAATCTGCAGTGGCAGAAGCCGGCAGACGCTTCTTTCCAGTTGCGAACCGACGGCAAACGGGTGACCCAGGTACTGATCAACATCATCGGCAATGCCGCAAAATTCTCGCCGCATGGCGCCGCCATTGATATCAGCCTGGCGGAAGAAACTATTTCCGGCGTCCGGCGTTTGCGCGTGGATGTGGCCGATCACGGCATCGGCATTCCGAAAGCCGAGCAGGAGAAGTTGTTCGGCCGGTTTTTCCGGGCTTCGAATGCCGTGGATGCCAGTATCGAGGGCACTGGTCTCGGTTTGAATTTGTCGAAACGGTTCATCGAGATGTTGGGTGGCGATATCTGGTTCGAGTCAGAAGAGGGCAACGGCAGCCGTTTTCATATCGCGCTGCCGCTTGATCGCACGGTGGAAATCGATCTGGGCAAGTAATGGTCGTGATTTTCAGAGGGCATCTGGCATAAAAGACCGCTCGCAACAGCGGTCTTTTTGCGCCCGCTCCGTCCGTGTCGATCATTGCTATAAAAAAACGGACGCAGTTCGCGTCCGTATCGCTTTACTTCTTTCCGTATCGCCGCAGCAGCTCTTTCGCATGCGCGAGGGCCGCGTCGACCTCCGCGCGGTCGAGCGGATGGTCATCGTAAGATGGCGTGAGATGTACCGGACCGCATGACTTCCGGCATAGCTCCGGATAGGCCTGATGGTAGCGGTCGATGTCCTGGGGCGAGTGGAAGCCCTTGCCGGCGCAGACTGGGCATTTTTCTTTCGCGTCGTTCGCGTTCGTGTCTTCGCCGGTGCCATCGCAGGCGAAACAGTGCTGGTGTCCGGCCGGGACCGGTCCGGTCGGGCCGAAAGGAACGAGAATGGGGTAGTCGGTCATGGCGTGCCTCCAGTCAAAATACCGCGAGCTACTTTGGCGTCCGGGGCGAACGGTAGTAGTCGCAGCCGGGTATCGGCTTGCCGGTCCAGATCGGCAGCGTGGCGTAAAAACGATTGAGATCGAGATTGCGCTTGGCCATGAGCAGGACTCGCCGGCGAGCGGCGATATCGCAACGGCGCCAATAGCGCCACCACGGCGTTCGCTGGTATTCTTCGTAGGCTGCATCGGCCAAGTCGCCCAATTCTTCGGACGTGTGGTTGCGTTGCAGTTGCTGAGCCAGTCTCATGTCGTTTTCGAAACGGCGTCGATGCACAAAGAACCCGGTGGCCGTGAGCACGACCACATTGCGGCCTTCCTCCGGCAGATGTTTGCTTCCGTATTTCATGAAAAGACCTCCGTTCAGCGAAAGAACTGTCCGATCGGTACTTTAAGACATCAAGCTGAAAATATCAAACCAGGACCGGGTCGGCGGCCGAAGCCGCGAGCCGGTTTGACGAAAGTCGCCGGATAGCGGAAACTGTGAGCGCCCGAACAAACTCAAGGAAGGAGGATGACGATGCAAGTCGAAATCCAGATGTTCTGGCAGTCCCAGCCGTTGCTCCTGGCGAATGTCCAGGATACGTTCCAGCAAGGCGATCTTTATTGCGTCAAGCTGTTCGATGGCGCCATCCAAAAGTTCCCGCTGCAGCACATCTATCGCATCATCGAGTATCCCATTCCGGGCATGGTCGCGAAGCGGTAGGTCGTTGACAGTTCCGTCCGGCGGCAGTAGGATCACGCGTCCTTTCAACTGCCAGTCCGAGGAGGTTCGCATGCGCTCATTGAGTCTCGAAGAGAACGAAGTGCTCAGTTTCATCCGCGCCAACAGTTGCGTCTCCGTGCGGGACGTCTGCGACGTCAGCTACGCGGACGAAGCGGTTGTCGATCGCATCCTGAAGAAGCTGATCGATCTCCGGCTCATCCGCGAGACCGACGCCGGCCTCGCGCCCGCCGATTCGGCCGCTGCCGACGAGTGATCACGGCTGCGCGCTGCTTCCGTCAAACGCCTGAATCCAGGCGTTTTTTATTTGCCGCATCAAAAAAAACACCGCACCAGAGTTGATGCGGCGTTCGGCGCGAGCGGCGGCGTTCAGCGCCGGCCGCGGATCCGGCAGAGGCGCTCGATGTCGGCGGCGGCATCGCGGAGGCCGAGGTCCTGAGCGATCGCCAGAGCGTCGAGGTTGGTGTTCGTGAATTTCAATCGTTCGACGACAGCGCTGTCGATCCTCGCGAGTTCTGCGAAGAACCAGCTGGTCTGGCCAAAGTAATCAGCGAAGAGCAGGTGTCGGGCCGCGTCTGCGCCCAGGCGGCGTCCGACAAGCTCGATGAGGCCTTGGACGAGCCGGACCTGGACCGGGTAAGGATGGTCGTTGATCAGACAGGCGGCCAGGTTCGGTTCGACCAGGTCGGTCTCGGCGATGAGCCGGCGGCGGATCTTGGCGGCGATGACCTCGGTGAGTCCTTCGTTGAGATCCCTGAAGGACCGTTTCGGTCGCTCCCACCCGCCATCGTCGATCATGATTGAGAGACCGCTCTGCATGAAGACGGTCGCCCGATCCTTGCCGAGTTCCGGATCGATCACAGCCCGGAACGAGGCGAGATGCGCCAGCTCGTGAGTCAGATAGCGCAGGGAGTAGGAGAGCAGGATGAGCCGCGGCAGGTAGACGTGTCCATACGTCATGAGAGCCTGACCGTGGCCCCGCCATTGCCGGGCGAAGGCGCATTCGCTTTGGATGTGCACGTGCGTCGGGTCGAGCCGCGCGGGATCAAGGCCGATCTCGCGCCGGATGTCGTTCAGGATCGCGAGTGTTTTTTCGATCGCCCGGTTTTCCTGAGCGGTCTTCGGCAATTCTTCTTCGGGTTCGGCCAGGAGTCCGAGGAGCTTGAGGATCGTCTCCCCGTCCAGCGGGTCGAAATCCGTCCGGTCGATCGTGACGAGGCTCGTTCGCGGGTCGCATTCGCGGGCGATTCCGGTCGACATGACAACCTCCTATTTTTTGGTGGGAAAGGAGCAACAGACCAAAATGCCCCAAAAACGGGATTTTGTCAACGGTCGGCTGCCGGGTCAGGATCATTGACAGCGCGGCAAAAATATGAATAAATGAAGCGAAGTTCTTTGAATCCGCCAACCCGGAGGTGTTCCATGGATTTTCTGATCTCTTGCATCGTCGCGGTCGCAGTGATCGCAGTGATCGTTCTTGCCGGATACGTCATCTTGGCCGTCGCGGCCAGGTTTCAGGATCCGGAGCTGTGTCTGTGGCCGAGCATCACCCGCTGCCGACTCTGTGAAAAACTGGTCTATGTCTGGCAGAAGAATGAATTTCGCGACTACGAGATCGAGATCCGGAATCCGGGCGGCTTGCCCGAAGAGCTGTTGGCCGGCGTCTCGGCGCGAGGGATCGTCCATTGCCGCTGCCAAGGCACGCCCAAGGCCACCTTCACGGCCTATGCGGCTCCAGGCCGCGAGCGGCCCCCGGCGCGGCAGACGGTCCGTCGGTTGCGATCGAACCGCTGCGATAATTAGATCGTTCCTTTCACCACCACCAGGAGGTTATCATGAAGGTCGGAGAATCTGGCGCTGAATCGATAGGGTTGTTGGCTGTCGTGCGCGAACCTACATCATCGCCGCGGCTGGAAGATTGCGCTATCGTCAGGCGGTCGTTCTTCCGCCGGAAATACGGTTGCGGCCACCGCGGCCCCAAACTCTTCGCTTTCTCGATCTGGGGGAGCGAGGTCCGGCTGATCGACGAGTTTCTGTTGCAGAACGAGGAGTGTCCGGTCTGCTTGCTGACCCGCTGGCAGCCGCAGATCATCCGCTGTCCGGATTGCGAACAGCCGATCATCCCCGGCGATCCGGTGGTCCTGCCCTGCCGCGACGAGCGCGATGACGGCAAGGATTGGCTTGTGGTCGTACCCGGAGATTCCGGCGGCGACCAGGTTGTCTGCTGCCCTTGCGGCGACAATTGTCTCGGTCTCAGGGGCCAGTTCAAATGGAACGGCAGTGCGGTCGAATTTCCCCGGACGGACAAGCCTGACAAGTGATCGAATTCTTACGACAAGATCCGCCCGTGCGCGGATCTTTCTTTTTATATAAAAGCGCCGGCGGCAGAGGAGCCGCGCGGCGCGATTTTTTGTCCGAAAAAGATCATTGACCGGTTAATTCCTCGAGTCTCTCGGTCGGTCGGTCGCTTTTAGCGGCCTCTCTCGCGAGTCCGAAGAATTTTTTCCAGTCGCCGTCGGCATAGGCGAACGCGCGTTCGAACGGAACGGTGTCGGCATAGGCTAAGTGGCCGATCATGACGGCGTTGTTGAGTGCGCGGAGTTCGGCATTCCGATAAGCTTCGGTCCGGAACCCAGAGCGAAAGGCCAGGAAATCCGAGTGCATCCCTGAGAAGAAGGCCTGGCGCGCGGTTTCGAGGTCGGCGGGGCGGCTAGCGTAGAGCTCTCCGAGTTTCAGGGCCGCGGCGCGCATGAAGTCGTCGTAGCGCCGGCTGTCGGCGATGTCGTCGCGGAGCGCGGCCACGCGCAGGTCGTCGGCGCTGTACTTCCTGATCAGGAAGTCGATGGCGCCCTCGCGGCCGACGAACTCGGCCAGCGATTCGTTGAACTCGGTCTGGCCGGCGGCGAAAACCGTGCCATGCGCGAGTTCGTGGATGACGAGCATCGCGATCTCGCTTTCGTCGAGTTCGAGCATCAGCGGCAGGATCGGATCCTTGAACCAGCCGAGCGTGGAATAAGCGAGCGCCGGACGCAGGTAGACATCGTAGCCTTCGGCCGCCAGACGATCGCGCTCTTTTTTGGCCTTGCCTAGGTCGAAGTAACCTTTGTAGGCGACGCTGCCTACGACAGGGAACCACCAAGTGGCCGGTTCGAGCCGGTCGCGGTAGCTCGCGGTGACGACGTAGGCCAGAGGTTCTTTCGGGCCGGGATAGTAGGTCGTGTAGTTGTCCGAACTCCCGAGTCCCAGGTCGCGTTCGGCGAAGCCGCGGATCCGCTGGATGTCGCGCAGCTTGTCCTTGTCGGCGTCGCTCAGATCATCCGAAGCCAGCGCTTCCTCCAGGCCGATCGAGTCGTAGGTGAGCCGCAGTTGTCCGGAGCCGATATGCGCCAGATAGCAACTATTGAGAACCGTCAGGCTGATGATCGTGAGCAGGGTGGAAAGGGCTCTATGACGGACGATCCCGAACCGCAGGTCTTCCGAAAATAGCCTCATGATAACCTCCAGATCCATTGTCAAAGGACTGCTGAGTCAACCTTAATGAGGTCGCCGCCGGGCGTCAAGCGGGAAAAATCGGCAGTTTTGTGTTAAGATAATTCAAACTTTATGCTGACTTGGACCCCGGAAATGAGCATTGGTATTCAGGAGATTGACGCTCAACACCAATCGTTCGTCGCCACGCTGAACGAGATGATGGCGCTTTTTGAAAGCGGTAATGCCGACGCGGTTGCGGGTCCGATCATCGATGGGTTGTGTGCTTACGCTGAGTATCATTTCGCCACGGAGGAGAAATATTTCCTCATGTTCGATTATGAGTTAGCCGCTGAGCACATCATTGAACATCGCCGCATGGCCGAGCGTCTCGCGCAGTTTCGCCGCGCTCATTTTGAAAGAGGCGAGCACATCATCGGCGAACTTTTCGTCTTCGCGGCTGATTGGCTTACGGAACATCTGATGGTGCAGGATCGCAAGTACGTCGAGTGTTTTCATGAACACGGCTTATATTGAGGATCAGGCGCCGCCGCGGCGCGTTAAAATATTTTTTTTTAGCAGGTGGTCATATGATCAGCTGGACGACCCAATACAGCGTCAACATCAAAGAGATCGACTCGCAGCATAACGCGATCGTCGCTGTCATAAACGAGCTGGCCGAGTTCATCGATAAAGGCGGCGAACGCGAAGTGATCGGCACGATCATCCGCAAGCTGATCAGCATCGCGGGTTTTCATTTCGCCACCGAAGAGAAATATTTTGTCTTGTTCAAGTACGAGGAAGCCGAGGTCCACATCAAACTCCATCGCGCCATGACGGCTCGATTAGAGGATTTTCGTCGCGATTTTTTTGAGAACGGCAAGGATGTCACCGCTGAGCTTTCAAATTTCACGATGGTCTGGCTCGCCGATCATGTGCTGAATCAGGACAAGAAATACGTGAAGTGTTTTTCCGAGCACGGACTCAAGTAGTCTTTAGTCAAAGGCTGCTGATTGATAGTTATCCGGTTCGTATCATCGGCGGGCAAAGAAAAACCGCGGCGCAAGAGCGTCGCGGTTTTAGAAGCGTTCATTTCGGCGGTTGCGGATCCGGCTCCTGATCGTAGAAATGCCGGATGTCATCCATGATTTCGGGGCAGCCGAGCGCGTCGGCCGCTCGGAAAGCCTCGTCCGGTTTCGTGCCCATGGTCCGGAGCAGGAGCAGGGCCGGACGGTTATGGGCGTAGAGCCGGTTCAGGAAACGGCTGGTGCCGGCGAGGTAGTCCTGGTGCAACTCCCGCTGAGGGTTGCTGTCAGGGTCGGCTTCCAGCAACTGGTTGCGCAGGTACAGGACGATCTTGATCTGGGGCAGATAGAGCCAGGATTTCGCGAGCAATCGGAGATCATCGGGTGAGAGGATCTGCGAATGTTCGGCGAGACCGAGTCGGAGATCATGAGCGACTATTTCCGTCATGGCCTCGTTCAGACCGTTGAATAGTGGATCGTCCATTGCTGGCTCAAGACCGTAGAGCGATAAACCCGATCGCCGCGGCAGGATTTGCAGGTCACGGCTGTCGTCGGATTGGGTCGCGGCGGTCACTTCGATCGCCAGGAAAGAAAGCAGGTGCGCCAGCTCATGGGTGAGCTTGTGAGCGAAATCGACCAGGTCGGTCTGGCGGCGCAGGTAGACGTGGCTGTAGGCGCATTTGCCGCGGCAGCGGTGGCCGAACTTGGCGTCGAATTCGTCGTCCGCGAGGATGTGGATGCGGGCTTCGGAGATCGGCGAATCAGGCAGGCCCAGCTTCGGCAGCAGGTCGTTCGCTGCGGCTACGGTCTCGATGATGAGGCTTCGCTCGTTGTCGGTCTTGGGCAGATCGACGACATGGTGAATGTCAGGCAGTGAACTGAACAGGGCATTGCAGATCAGACTGGTCTTTTGGGGATCGCAGCCGACACAGGTCACTTCGTCAACCCAACGCTCGCACATGGTGGTTCGGTCGTCGTTTCCGGTCATGGCAACCTCCGTTTTCAAAGGACGGTTCCGGATGTCGGAACAGAATATCTTAATCGAAGCCGCGGCAGTCGTCAACTGTCGCTTCTTTCCCCTTCCCCTGCACTGTACAGTGCAGGGTGCGGGGGATTAGCATCTTTTATTCAACCTCGGCTGACGCCCGAGGTTACATATTGGTGGTGAAAAAAACCGCCTGTGATGTGCACAGGCGGTCGAAGTTCAGCGCTCGAATTTCTGCAGGAACTCGAGCAATTCGGACGGAGTCACGAAACCGATGATGCGGTCGTCTGTAGGCTGGCAGGCGCCATCAAAAAAGATGATGACGGGAATGCCGCTGACGCCGTTCGCTTGCGCCAGTTCCGGGTTAGCGTCGGTGTCGACATGGACGCGTCCGTAGTTCGCCAGCGCGCGCTGTACTTGCGGATCGGCAAGCGTCTCTTTTTCGAGCAGTCGGCAGTAAGGACACCAGTTGGCGCCGAAGACGACCAGGGTCGTCTGATTCGCGGCGCAGGCTTCGGCCAGACAGTTGTGGTCCGGGCTCTGTTGGCACCAGCCATTTTCCTGGATCAGCAAGCAGTGATTCAGGATGAGGATGGCGCCCACGATGAACAGCTTGATGCCGACAAGTTTGCGTAGTTTGATCCGCCAGTCGCCGTCGAAGTGCAGGTGGATCGCGCCCAGGATCAGGCCGAGGCCGAGGAATGCGATGCCGAGGTCCAGGTCGGCCGGTCGCTGCAGGATCGGGAAGACCCCGCGCAGGAACCAGAATGCCGCTAGGAGCAAGGCGAGGCCGAAGACGCTTTTGACGGCGCGGATCCAGGGACCGCTCTTCGGCAGACGAAGCGCGAAGACGCCGACCAGGAAGAACGGCAGGCCGAAGCCGAGGGCGTAAGCGGCGAGCAGCGCCGCTCCCCAGATCGCGTCGCGTCCGATGGCGACGAAGGCCAGGAGGCCAGCGAGCACCGGACCGATGCAGGGGACGGCGACGAGGCCGGCGACGAGTCCGGCCGCGAGAGCGCCGAGCCAGCCTTGGCCGCTGCGGCCGGAGAGCCGGTTGGCGATGAAGCCGGGCAGGCGCGGTTCGTAGAGTTCGAACGAGCCGGCCGCGAGCAACACGAAGACCGCCGCGATACCGACGATCACCGCCGGCGAGCCGAGGAGCGAACCGAAGACCTGGCCGGTCAGGCTGAAGAACAGCCCGAGAGCGGTGAAAGCGGCGACGATGCCAGCGAGATAACAGGCGCTGCGGATGATCGCCTGGCGGCGCGAGGTCGAACGCGTGACACCGAGCGTTCCCAGGGTGATGGTCACCATAGGGAGTACGCACGGGGTCGCGACCGACAACAGACCGGCCGCGAAAGCCAATAGTATGGCTAGGGCTGAGCCGCCGCTCAGGGCGTCCTGGAGCAGAGTTTCCATCGTGAACCTCCGTGATTTTCAAGGAACATTTCAGTTTCAATCGTGCGCTTACCTTAAACGGCAGCCGGAGATAAGTCAAAGCCGGGGTTTTCGCGAGTTCGCCGGCCGCGAAAATGGTGGCAGGGTCTGAAGAAGATCCGGCGCTGATCGGCGGCGCAACCAAGATCATTGACGTTTGGTCGGCGCTTGTTATAAAGTCCGGCTGTTCTTTGATAAAGTTTTTCAGACTGCCAAAGGAGGCCGCGATGTTCAAGAAAACGGAGCGCGTTCGTCTTGAAGAGGCCAAGGCTGCCGAGCTCAGCCGTTTGCGTTGGAAGTTGTATCTGTTCACGATCCTGCTCGTCGGTTCGGGCGTTTCGATCCTGGCGCTCGCCTTCGGCGGCGATCCGGAATTCGTCTACCGCGCGACTTTCTTCGGGCTTCTGCTCGCGGCCGTAGTGGCCGTCGGTATTCCTCATGGCGATCTCTTGCCGGCGCCGCTTTACGCGCTGCTGGGATCCCTATGCCTCGCCGCGGTAGCCTGGTTGTCCGATCGTTTCCATGATCCATCCGCGCTGGCGATCATTGCTGGAGCCGCCATGCTGATCATGTCCGGATTGGCTTGGATGATCGTCAATGATCTGGGCCTCAGCCGCTTCACCGCGATCCTCGGTTGTCTAGCCTTGGCTGGAGCCGTGGCCGCGCTGATCGGTTTCAGCAGCCTGTATTTTTCGGTCCCGTTCGCCATCTTCACGATCGTCGGCATCGCCACTCACATAGCAGAGATCCGGCGCGTCGTCCGTTCCGCCTGACAAGCTCCCGTCCCGCAACACTGCGGGACGGTTTTTTTCATCACCAATATGTAACCTCGGGCGTCAGCCCGAGATTTTATAATTCGTGAATCCCCTGACTTGTCCCCCGGAGCTTTAGCGAAGGGGGAAGCCGCAGGCGGAGGGTGATCGAGCCGTTTCGTCGCGGGCCGCTGATCAGTCAATATATATAAATGAAACCGCCCCATCAGAGTTGATGGAGCGGCTAAGTGAAGCGGGGTGGGGAAGTCATTACGCGACGAGGGCGTACCAGGTGCGCGGGGCGCCTTTCTTTTCGGCGATGGGGATGATGCCTTGCAACATCAACCGGAGCACTGGTTCGATCCGGTTCATCCGTTCGGTGTTGCCGGTCAGTGCGAAGCCGATGAAGTAGGCGAGCGGATAGTACAGATGCCGCTGGATCATGCGGCGCAGTTCGCTGTTGCCGTAGGCCAGGCAGTCTGAGACCAGCTTGTCCACGAGCCTGGCCAGATCGTCTTCCAGGAAGCTCATGATCTTGTTGCCGCGCTCGTGGCCGAGTTCCTCCCACAGAGCGGAGTGGTTGCGACTGTATAACCGCTCCCGAAGGCTGTCTTCGGTGTCCCGGGCGAGTTCGCTCGCGGTCTCGCCGTTGCGGATGGCGAGGCGGGGGTCGGTCACGCTCACGAGGATGATCTTTTCCACGGGGCGGTTGCTGAGAGTGGCGATGACTTGCATGATCTCGGTCTCGTTCAGGTTGGCTTTTCCGGCCAGATGGAAGCCTTCGGCCGCGGCGGCCTCAAAGGCGGCGATCATGGTGGTGGCCTGTCTGGCCGGTTCGAGTGACCAGGCATTCTGAGCGACGAAGTCCGACAGCTCTGCGTTCATGACTGACTCCTCCCTTGGTGAGTTGTGAAAGTCCTTTTTGCGGCTTCGATTATTTATTTCTCGACTGGTATTTATAGCACGTTCAGGCGAGATTGTCAAGTCTCAGGTGTCGTTATTTTGGCTTGTTTAAGCTAAATATTTTAGATCCAAAAATAAAACCCGCGGTTTCACAGCCGCGGGCGCTGAAATTTTAGCCTTAGCCGCACGAAGAGCAGCCGCCGCAGCCGCTCTTTTTTTCGAGCGCGTAGATCCGCAGCCAGTCCAGCATGATGATCGAGGTCGCGGCTTCGATCCGGCCTTCGTCAACGGCCTGGAAAGCTTCATCCCAGGAATAGCGCCAGACCGAAAGGGTTTCGTTGCCGTCGCCGCAAGCGCGCGGTTTGCCGTTCACGCCGTCAATCACCGCCAGGTAGCCAGTGATCGTTTCCGTGCAGCCGCCCATGGTGGGATAAAAACGGTTGATCCGGTGCAGACGTTCGGCCGGCAGGCGATAGCCGGTCTCTTCGTGAAGCTCGCGGAGCGCCGCGGCGAGCGGTTCCTCTCCGGGCTCGATGATGCCGGCGGGGATCTCCAGGCTCAGCACATCCTTGGGGGCGCAGGTGAAGGCGCGGCCCGGCCGGCCTTTCAGGACGGTCTTCATCTGTGCGCGGCCGGAGGCCGTGTCCACGAAAGCCCGGGCGTGCCGCGGCTGTTCGATCAGGACGACCTCGTGCCGGCCGACATCAACGGCCATGATGGCGACCGCGTGGCCGCGATCCATGAGCTCGTGGCGATGTTTTTCGTTCGAGGCCTGGAACGACATGATGTTCAGGAAGCCGCGGCGTTCGGCGCGCGGTTCACTGTAGCGGAAGCGCTGAGTTTTTTTTCCGACCTGGCAGATGAGTTTGGGCATATGATCACCGCTAAAAGTATCATTCCGGAACCGTCGCGTCAAAGGTCGGTATGTTTGGCTATCCGTGTCCTAGGGGGTAGCCTGGAATCTTTGACTACGATATGATATAAACCACATCTATTATGATGAAAAGATACGTTTCACTGCTGATAGTGCTGATACTTTTGCCTCACTGCGCGGCACAGGCTTCTTCGATGTTTCCGCAGACGGCGGTTCGAACCGAGGCCTCCGGAGCGGCCGCCGAGCAGCCTTGTCATGAATCCGGATCGAAAGAATCGACCCCATCAGTTCCCGGACATGCCGATTGTTGCGTCCGCCCGCTCGCCGGTCAGACGGAGTTCGAAGCCGTCCAGGCTCCGCTGGTCATGACCTTGGAGTGGTCCGTCCGTGGCGCCGACCCGGTTTTTGTCGGCGAGAGTGTGGCCGGAGACGGCGACTTTTTCGCGAAATATCGCCACAGGCACGATCTTCTGGGTGTCGTTATGAGGGATTGAGCGCGCAGGCGGAAGTTTTAGCGCGCGAAAAATATCTTCAATAACGGCTTATCCTGAATTATGCGACAGATCAATTTGTATTTCCGTGATTATAGTTCGGACCAGTTGCGGGCTCTTGATGATGCGGCTGGTTCTTCGTCCGGAGTCGTCCGGGTTGACGTCTGGTCCGATCATGCCGAGATCGTGGTTGACAGCCAGGCGGCTGTTCAAACTTGTCTTGATCGCCTGGCGCGCAAGGGTTTTGTTTTCGAGCGTCAGACGGTCGTTGATGTCGGGGCGGAGAACGCCAGCGGGGCGTTCGAGGTCAGCATCAAAGGCATGACTTGCCGCAGTTGCGAGATCCTGATCGAAAAAAGATTCGGTTCGCTGCCTGGCGTAGCCGCAGTCGAGGCTGATTCGGCGACCGGGACCGCGCGGGTCAAATTCAACGGCGACCGGCGGCAGATCGTCGGTCAGCTCGGCTCGGCGCTTTCCGGCACTGCCTATGCCGTGGCGACGGTTGGCAAGGTCGGTTCCGTTGCGCCCGTGCCGGTCGAACGCCCATCAGTGGTGGAGGCCGCCGGCTACTTATTGCTCGCCTCGGTCATTGGTTGGATCATGGTCAGAACCGGCATTTTCGCTAGCCGGGCGACTCCGAACGGACAGGTCGGTCTCGCGGACGCCGTGATCCTGGGTCTCGTGGCCGGGGTTTCTTCCTGCATCGCTGTTTCCGCCGGTTTGCTTATCGCGGCTGTGGGTCGCGCTCGTCAGAACGGCAGATCCGGCCTGCGTTTGGCTGCTTTTTTCGTCGTCGGACGAACGTTGGCTTATGGGATCTTTGGCGGCCTGATCGGTCTGCTCGGAAAGATCCTGCTGCCTTCGCCGCTCGTGACCGGACTTCTGGTCGCCGCGGCATCGCTGCTCATGCTCGTTGCCGGTCTGGAACTGATGGAGATCGCGCCGTCGTGGCTCAAGCGGGCGCTGCCGGCCATGCCCAAGGCGGTTTCGCATCGGCTGACTGATCTGGGACAACTGCCGGTCTGGATCGCTCCGGGACTGCTTGGTGCGGCGACTTTTTTTCTGCCCTGCGGTTTCACTCAGTCATTGCAGATCTACGCCTTGTCAACGAGATCGTTTGGCGGCGGCGCTTTGGTCCTGGCTGGTTTCGCCGTCGGTACGGCGCCGGCTCTCCTGGCGTTCGGCTGGCTGGCCGGACCCCTGGCTTCGGGCAGCCGCTGGCGTCGTCCACTCTTGCGCGCGGCCGGTGCTTTGGTGATCGTAATGGGTCTCATGACTCTGAAGAGCGGCTTGACCCTGACCGGACTGCCGTTAACTTTCGGATCAGGAACGTCCACTACCGTGGTCCGGGATGATCAGGCTGCCGCTTTGCCGGCGATCGTTGATGGCAAGCAGGTCATCAAGATGGTCATCGGAGCCAACGGAGCGGCTTACGAACCGGATACATTCACGGTTCAAGCCGGCATCCCGGTGCGTTGGGAGATCGACCAGCACAGCCGCTCGGGCTGCTTGGCTTATGTCGTTTCTGCGCCGCTCGGCATCAACGCGCCGCTCGGGTACGGCGCCAATGTCGTCGAATTTACGCCGACGAATCCCGGACGCTTCGTCTTCAGCTGCTCGATGGGCATGTACACCGGGATCATTAACGTCGTTTCAGGAAAATGATTATGAACAAGACCAGATTATCCATTGCGGGCATGCATTGCGCTTCTTGCGCCATGAGTATCGAAGGCGGTCTCAAGGGTCTTGAAGGCGTGTCCGAGGCCAGTGTCAATTTTGCTTCGGGATCAGCCGTGATCACGCATGATCCGAACAAGACCAAGGAGAAAGATCTCCGTTCAGTCATCGAGGGGCTGGGTTACAAATTGATTGAAGCCGGCGGACCGGATCTGAGCCGGCGCATGTCGCAGGAATTATCCGAGTCGGCTTATCGGGCCGGAGCGGCGCTTCTTTTATCGTTGCCGGTGATCTTCCTGGCCATGACCGGCTGGCCGCTGCCGAACGCCTGGGGCGAGATCGGTTTGTCGGCTTGGATCCAGATGGGGCTGACCATAGTCATTGTCTTTTGGTATGGCCGCGATTTCCACATCGGTGCGCTGCAGCGTCTGCGGCATCTGACGACGAATATGGACACGCTCATCTCTATCGGCACGATTGCCGCTTTCGGTTACAGCGTGTCGGAGATGTTTCATGGACGGTCGGAATTATATTTCGATTCCGCCGCGGCCATCGCCGCCTTCGTCCTGCTCGGCCGGTATCTGGAGAATAAGAGCCGCGGCCGCGCTTCGGCGGCCGTGGAAAAATTGGTGACGCTCGGCGTCAAGCAGGCGCGGCGTCTCAAAACCGACGGTTCGTTCGAAGAGGTCGCGGTGGAGCTGGTCAAGGTCGGCGACAGCCTGTTGGTCAAGCCGGGAGAAAAATTTCCGCTCGACGGCCGGGTGCTCAAAGGCGATTCCTCCGTTGATGAATCCATGCTGACCGGCGAAAGCCTGCCGGTGGGCAAACATCTGGGCGATTCCGTTTACGGCAGCACGATCAATCGGAGCGGAGCGATCATGATGGAGGTCATGAAGACCGGTGAAGATACCATCCTGGCGCAGATCGTGAAAGCTGTCGGCGAAGCGATGGACCGCAAACCGCCCATTCAGAAATTAGCCGATCGGGTCGCCGGGATTTTCGTGCCGATGGTCATGGTGATCTCCGCGGCCACGCTGGTCGGCTGGTATTTCGCGACCGGTAATTTCGGCTCGGCGCTGATGCCGGCCGTGGCCGTCCTGGTCGTGGCTTGTCCGTGCGCTCTGGGTTTGGCCACGCCGACCGCGGTCATGGTGGGCACCGGCGTTAGCGCGCGTCTCGGCATTCTTATCAAGAACAGCGAGTCGCTCGAGAAAGCGGCCGCCATCGATACCGTGGTCTTCGACAAGACCGGCACTTTGACCGAAGGCCGGCCGGCCATCACGGACGTCAATGTCTGCAGTGCGGCGATAACGCCTGAAGAGGTGTTGCGGCTCGCGGCTTCCTTGGAGTTCAATTCCGTCCACCCGTTGGCGAGAGCGGTGGTCGAAGAGGCTAAGCGGCACGATGCCTTGCTGACCGATGTCTTTAATTTTGAAGAATTGCCTGGCCGCGGCGTGACCGGGAATGTGGATGGCCGCGCGCTGGCCGTCGGCTCCGGACGTTTGGGCAGCCACGACCGGTCCTACACCGAAGCGGAGGCTGCTTGCCATACGGCCCAGCTGGAGATCGCTGGCAAGACGGTCTTGAGGCTTTACATTGCCGGTGCGTTGGTCGGGGCGATCGGCGTAGCTGACCGTCCGAAAGAGGATGCCGCCGCCGCGATCAAAGAACTCAAACGCAGCGGTCTCGCGGTCGCCATGATCACCGGCGACAACTCTATTACCGCCAGGGCCGTCGGCGCGGAGATCGGCATCGAGGATGTCTCGGCCGAAATCATGCCAGCCGCCAAGGCTCACGAGATCAATCTGATGCGCGAGGCTGGCAAGCGGACGGCTTTCGTCGGCGATGGCATCAATGACGCGCCGGCGCTGGCGCAATCCGATCTCGGTATCGCGATCGGGACCGGGACTGACATTGCCATCGAGGCTGGCGACATCGTGCTCATGAGCGGTCGGCCTTCGAAGGTCGTCGAGGCTCTGGAGTTGTCCCGGCTGACTTTCCGGGTCATCCGCCAGAATCTGTTCTGGGCATTCTTCTATAATATGTTGGCCGTACCGATTGCCGCCCTGGGTCTGCTCACGCCGATGGTGGCCTCGCTGGCCATGGCTTTCTCCTCCGTCTCCGTCGTGGTCAATTCCCTGTTCATCGCCCGGTATCGTCCGAAGGTGTTGCCGCGTCCCTGAGCAGTCGTCAAACCGAATCAAAAGGTCCGCGCTCCAGGCGCGGATCTTTTTGCGAGCGGCGCTGCTGCCGGTCGTCTAAGCGGTTGGGCGGGTGTATAATTAATAGCGGACTCAGAGATCATTATGCTGATCCTCGCCCAGATCAAAGCCGGAAAATTCCGCCGCCATAGAAAGTCCCTGGCCCTGCTCGCCGCCGCGGCCGTTCTTGGAGCCGGGTTGTTGTTCATGAACACCTTGTCCGCCAATCTGGGACTGGAGGAAGCCGATATCGGTCTGGGCGCGACTTTTTCCAAGCCCTATGCCAGCAGTCTGGATCTGGATTGGCGGGAGACTTTTCTCGCCGCGCTCGACGATCTGAAGATCAGGTTGTGGCGTCTGCCGGCTTATTGGGATGATCTGGAACCGGAGCCGGGAAGCTACGATTTTTCGATCATCGACTGGCAGGTCCGGGAAGCGGCCAGCCGCGGCTCGCGGATCATCCTGGCTGTCGGCCGCAAATTGCCGCGCTGGCCCGAGTGCCGCGTCCCCAAATGGACTGCCGGACTCGACGAGGAGATCGTGCGGAAGAAGATCCTGGCGATGATCGGGGAAACGGTGAGACACTTCCGGTCTGAACCGGCCATCGTCGCCTGGCAGGTGGAGAATGAACCGCTCTTCAAATTCGGAGAATGTCCGGCCCCGGACGTCAATTTTCTGAAGACCGAGATCGCCCTGGTCAAAAGCCTGGACGCGAGGCCGGTCGTCATCACCGAGAGCGGCGAATTGTCGACCTGGGTCAGAGCGGCGAATCTGGCCGACATCCTCGGCGTCAGCACTTATCGCGTCGTCTGGAATCCGCTGATCGGATATTTTTATTGGCCGATCACGCCGAAGGATTATGCGCGCCGCGCGCTGGCCGTGAGCGCCATCGTGCCCAAGATCATCAGTTCCGAGCTTCAGGCCGAACCCTGGGTGACGGAAGCGATCACGTCGCTGCCGATCGACCGGCAGCTGCAGCTCATGGATCCCGCCCAGCTCCGCTCGAATGTCGCGTTCGCGCGCCGCATCGGTTTCAGCGAGGCGTATCTCTGGGGCGTTGAGTGGTGGTACTGGCTCAAGCGCCAGGGCCGGCCGGAGATGTGGGAGGCCGCGAAACAGCTGTATGCCGAAGCCGCGGCCAGGACTTCGGGCGCGGTCAAAGCGGCCAAATAAAATCGGATGAAAAAACCGCCCGGGTGGGCGGCTTTTTTGGCTCGCGGATCATCAGCCGAAAGTGAAGGAATACAGCTTGACCCCCGGCTGGCCGATCTCTAGTTCGAGCAAGTGCTCGCCGCAGGTCGCACCGAGGTCCACGAGCCGGTACAGCCGCGGTTCGTTGATGATCGCGTGGGAGCCAGCGTCCGTGATCGCGGCGTCAGCGCCTTGTTCGCCGGTCCGGAGCGGTCGGCCGTCGAGTTTGATGTTGATCCGGCAGCCGGGAGCGTCGCCGGGAGCGGCCACGAGGTTGATGCTCGCCGCTCGGCAGCGGAAGATCAGCTTGGCCGGCAATTCCGTCGGCACGGCGCAGTCGGGGTCGAGG